>NZ_JALBGX010000042.1:0-53316 GCF_023006465.1 Rhizobium sp. PRIMUS64
GGCATCTGATCGAGGCAGGGACACGGGCGGAAACGATCGATCGGATCGTCGCCGATTGGAGCCAAGCGCGCAAACAGGCAATCCAGAACTCAACCACGGCAGGCAATGACGATCGTCTTCGTGGTGACGAACTGCTGGTGCTCGCCCACACCAACGAGGACGTCAAGCGTCTGAACGAGGCGCTGCGATCGGTGATGGTGGGAGAGGGCGCACTTGGTGAGAACCGCGCTTTCCGGACCGAGCGCGGCGCGCGGGAATTTGCTGCCGGTGACCGTATCATCTTCCTGGAGAATGCCCGCTTCGTTGAACCGCGCGCAATGCGTCTCGGCCCGCAACATGTGAAGAATGGCATGCTCGGCACGGTCGTTTCCACCGGCGACAAACGTGGCGACGCAGTGCTTTCGGTCCGTCTCGACAGTGGCCGTGATGTCGTCATCAGCGAGAGCAGCTATCGCAATGTCGATCATGGCTACGCCGCGACCATTCACAAGTCTCAAGGCGCCACTGTCGAGCGAACCTTCGTGCTCGCCACCGGCATGATGGACCAGCACCTGACCTATGTGTCGATGACGAGACACAGAGACCGCGTCGATCTCTATGCGGCGAAGGACGATTTTGAAGCAAAGCCGGAATGGGGACGAAAGCCGCATGTCGATCATGCCGCCGGCGTCACCGGCGCGCTCGTGGAAACAGGACAAGCCAAGTTCCGGCCGAATGACGAGGATGCCGACGACAGCCCCTATGCCGATGTCAGGACGGATGACGGCACCCTCCATCGTCTATGGGGCGTCAGCCTGCCGAAGGCGCTCGAGGAAGGTGGCGTCTCAGAGGGCGATACCGTCACGCTGCGCAAGGACGGCGTCGAGCGGGTGACGATCAAGGTTGCCATCGTCGACGAGCAAACCGGCCAGAAGCGGTTCAAGGAAAGAGAGGTCGACCGCAACGTCTGGACCGCCAAGCGGATCGAAACCGCCGCAGAACGTCAGCAACGGATCGAGCGGGAAAGCCATCGACCGGATGTGTTCAAGCAGCTGGTAGAGCGCCTGTCGCGTTCCGGCGCCAAGACGACGACGCTCGATTTTGAAAGCGAGGCCGGTTATCGCGCCCAGGCGCAAGATTTTGCCCGCCGCCGTGGTCTCGATCACCTTTCGCTTGCCGCAGCCGGGGTGGAGGAAAGCCTTTCCCGGCGGTGGGCCGGGATTGCCGAGAAGCGCGAGCAGCTGGCGAAGCTGTGGGAGCGGGCAAGCGTGGCGCTCGGCTTCACGATCGAGCGGGAACGGCGCATCGCCTACAACGAGGAACGTGAACCCCAAACCGCCTTGGAGGCGGATGTTGCGAGCGGCCGATATCTGATTCCACCCACCACAGTCTTCACCAGCAGCGTGGAGGAAGATGCGCGGCTGGCACAACTTTCGTCTCCTGCCTGGAAGGAACGGGAAGCCATCCTCCGGCCGCTGTTGGAGAAGATCTATCGTGACCCGGATGCAGCCCTTGTCGCCCTGAACGCGCTTTCATCGGATATAAGCGTCGATCCGCGCAGGCTTGCCGATGATCTCGCCAAAGCACCCGAGCGGCTCGGCCGCCTGCGGGGTTCCGACCTGATCGTCGATGGTCGTGCGGCACGCGACGAACGAAATGCCGCGATCACTGCCTTGACGGACTTGCTGCCGCTCGTCCGCGCCCATGCCACCCGGTTCCGCCGGAATGCCGAACGCTTCGAAAGCCACGAGCAACAGCGCCGCGCCCATATGGCATTGCCGATCCCGGCGCTCTCCGAAAAGGTGATGGCACGTCTTACCGAGATCGAGGCGGTGCGCAGGCAAGGTGGTGACGACGCCTACAAGGCCGCCTTTGCGCTTGCCGCCGAAGATCGCTCGATCGTCCAGGAGGTCAAGGCGGTCAGCGAGGCGCTGACCGCCCGCTTTGGCTGGAGCGCGTTTACCTCGAAGGCCGACGCGGTTGGCGAACGCAACATGGTCGAGCGTATGCCGGAAGACCTCGCCAGTAGCAGAGGCGAGAAGCTGACCCGGCTGTTCGAGGCCGTGAAGCGCTTTGCCGACGAGCAGCATCTCGCCGAGCGCCGGGATCGTTCGAAGATTGTTGCCGGCGCCAGTGCCGATCAAGGGATGGAGAATGTCCCCATGCTTGCCGCCGTCACCGAGTTCAGGACCGCGATCGACGAGGAGGCGCGCTCGCGTGTGCTCTCAGATCCTCTCTATCGCCAGCAGCGAGCAGCGCTGGCGGCGGTGGCAAGTGCGATCTGGCGCGATCCGGTCGGCGCCGTCGGCAAGATCGAAGATCTGCTTCAGAAAGGTTTTGCTGGCGAGCGCATCGCCGCCGCAGTGACCAACGATCCGGCCGCCTACGGCGCATTGCGCGGTTCCGATCGCCTGATGGACCGGATGCTGGCCGCCGGCCGGGAGCGGAAAGAGGCGGTGCAGGCCGTGCCTGAAGCCGCCGCCCGTTTGCGATCGCTCGGTTCGGCCTACGTCAATGTGCTCGATGCCGAACGCCAGGCTATCGCCGAAGAGCGACGGCGCATGGCGGTTGCCATTCCTGCTCTGTCGACGGCGGCGGAAGACGTGCTCATGCGACTGACTGCCGAGGCGAAGAACAACGACCGCAAGCTGACGGCTTCCGCTGCCCCTCTCGATCCCAGCATTCGCCGGGAGTTCGCCGCCGTCAGCCGGGCACTCGACGAGCGCTTTGGTCGCAATGCCATCGTTCGCGGCGAAAAGGATCTCATCAACCGTGTGCCACCAGCGCAGCGCAGCGCCTTCGAGGCGATGCAGGACAGGTTGAAGGTCCTGCAGCGGACGGTGCGCATGGAAAGCAGCGAACAGATCATCTCGGAACGGCACCAGCGGGCTGTCAGTCGTGGCCGTGGCATCGGTGTGAATGGCATTTAAACGGATCTCACTGATGAATTTGGGAAGTGAAACCAAAAATACGGTTCCCTGACGTTTCGATGGAACCCGCGCCGTCTCGGGCCGTTCTCCAGTTGACGGGAGAATACGCATGTCGAAAACTCTTCTCTACGGTGCGACGAAGATCGACGAGACCAACAGCGCTTATGCGCCGGTCGAAAGTCTCGCGCAGTTTCAGTGGAAGAACCGCGTCTTCGTTGTTTTCGCCGACAGGGATAATTCACGCGCCGCCCGGCAGGAAAATCATCTGCTGGCCGATCGCTCAGCGCTCGATGAGCGTGACCTGGTCGTGTTGAAGATTTCCGGTGCCGGCGTTCGACCACTCTTCGGTGCGGCTGACGGCCTCGACGGCGAAGCGATCCGCCGCGATCTCGCGGCGCCGGAGGTGGGCGAATTCGCCGCTTTCCTTCTCGGCAAGGACGGCACCGTGAAGCTCAAGGCCAGCGAGCCGATTACCGATGGCGAGCTCTTCGCCATTATCGACAGCATGCCGATGCGCGCTGCCGAATCGCTGAAGCCGGACAAATAGCCCCGAATGTCGCGTAAACTGAAATCATCAAAGGGAGGCGGTCATGTCCGTGCCCAACGAACCCATTCCCGATCAGCCGCCGATGCCCGGACCCGGCTGGAAGCCGGTGCCTCCGATCAAGGAACCGGAGCCTGACCGGCTTCCTGACGAAGCGCCGGTTCCAAATCCTGACGAGAACGACGAACCGGCAAAACACGCTTTCGAGGCTTAAAGAAAAATATGCCGTTCGGCGCTGACGAGCTCCTGCAGGAAATCGGCAACGCTCCTGACGCGCATGAGGTCGCGCGCCGTTTCGTGATAGGTCGTCCAGTAAGCGCGGCGGATCGAAACCTCCGGCAGGATGCGCTGGAGCTCCGGATACTGCCGGGCGATATAATCGTGTAGGATGCCGATCCCGGCGCCTGATCGTACCGCTTCCGTCTGCCCGATCGCCGTCGAAATTTCGAAGCTGGCATCCCAGCTCCGCATCACCTCGCCGGAGAAATTCAGCGAGGCGGTGAAGATCAGGTCTTCGACGTAACCGATGCGCGGATGCGCTTTCAGCGCGTCGATATCGCCTGGCGTGCCCCGGGAGGCGAGGTAGTCGCGTGAGGCATAGAGACCGAGCGTGTAGTCGGTGAGCTTGGAGGAGACGAGCCGGCCTTGTTCGGGCCTCTCCAGCGTGATGGCGATATCCGCCTCGCGCTGCGACAGCGAGAAAGAGCGCGGCACCGGCACGAGCTGGATCTTCAGCTCCGGATGGCGCTCGATCAGTCTGCCCATGCGCGGCGCAAGAAAGGAAACGCCGAACCCATCAGGCGCGCCGACGCGCACAGTCCCGGCAATTGCCGTATCTGTATGGCCGAGGCTGGCCTGTGCCGCGAGCATTTCCGTTTCCATCCGCTCCGCGGATGCCAGGAACACTTCGCCTTCGGCCGTCAGCTCGCAGCCGTTTGTGCGACGGATGAAAAGCCGTGTCTTCAGCGCCGCTTCCAGCGAAGTCAGTCGACGTGAGAGCGTGGCGTGATTGAGCCCCAGCCGCTTCGAGGCGGCAAGGATCTGCCCGGTGCGGGCGACGGCAAGGAAAATCCGAACATCGTCCCAATTCATGGCTTGGCACGCATTGCGATCGGATCGACCTCGATAAGCGTCAGCGATGTCACCATCTGCGCTGTCTGGTTCTTGTACTTAAGGAAATGTGGTGTCCGCAGATGGGCCTCGTATGCTTGTTGGTCGGCGTAGACTTCAAGAATACGGATCCGGTTTGGGTTGTCCCTGATGGAAACAGCGCTCAGGGAAAGGACGCCGTCTTCCAACGCTAGGGATGCTTCAATTTCTTCCACGAGCAAGGCGCGATAGGTTTCAAGCGTCTCCGGATCGATCTCCAGCTCCGCCATTCTGACGATGGGTTTCCGGCTCATCGGTTTGACCTCCCCCAGGGTTTGACTTGTCGGCGTTTGACTTGTTGGCGTGCCGTACCAAGTTTGAAAGCAGCCGCAGCGCCTGATGCAACGATAGAGCTATAATTCACGCACAACGGTTGCTTATATCAGCGCATTGATTTGTGCAAATTGAAGTGCGATTGTCGGTCATCGAAAAACAGGAGGAACACCCATGCGTGAGATCGGTCATTTCATCGGCGGCAAGCAGGTTGCCGGCACCAGCGGCCGCGTGAGCAATGTCTACAATCCGGCGACGGGCGAAGTGCAGGCGACCGTCGCACTCGCAAGCGTCGAGGAACTGCGCGCCGCCGTCGAAAACGCCAAGGCTGCGCAGCCGAAATGGGCTGCCACCAATCCGCAGCGCCGCGCCCGCGTCTTCTTCAAGTTCGTCGAACTCCTGAACAAGCACATGGACGAACTTGCCGAAATCCTCTCCAAGGAGCACGGCAAGACGATCGAGGATGCCAAGGGCGACGTCATTCGCGGCCTCGAAGTCTGCGAATTCGTCTGCGGCATTCCCCATCTCGCCAAGGGCGAGTTCACCGAGGGCGCGGGGCCGGCGATCGACATGTATTCGATCCGCCAGCCGGTCGGCATCGGCGCCGGCATCACCCCCTTCAATTTCCCCGGCATGATCCCGATGTGGATGTTTGCCCCGGCAATCGCCTGCGGCAACGCCTTTATCCTGAAGCCCTCCGAGCGTGATCCCTCCCTGCCGATCCGCCTCGCCGAACTGATGATCGAGGCCGGTCTGCCCGCCGGCATCCTCAACGTCGTCAATGGTGACAAGGGTGCGGTTGACGCAATTCTCACCGATCCTGATATCGGCGCCGTCTCCTTCGTCGGCTCGACGCCGATCGCCCGCTACGTCTATGGCACCGCGGCGATGAACGGTAAGCGCGCCCAATGCTTCGGCGGCGCCAAGAACCACATGATCATCATGCCGGATGCAGACCTGGATCAGGCCGTCAATGCGCTGATGGGCGCAGGCTACGGTTCGGCCGGCGAGCGCTGCATGGCGATCTCGGTTGCCGTTCCGGTCGGCGAGGAGACCGCCAACCGCCTCGTCGAGAAGCTGACGCCGAAGATCGAGTCCCTGCGCATCGGCCCCTATACCGACGACAAGGCCGACATGGGCCCGCTGGTCACCAAGGAAGCCTATACCCGTGTTCGCGGCCTGATCGACCGCGGCATCGAGGAAGGTGCCAAACTCGTCGTCGACGGCCGCGATTTCAAGCTCCAGGGTTATGAAGATGGCTATTTCGTCGGCGGTTGCCTGTTCGATCACGTCACGCCCGAGATGGATATCTACAAGACCGAGATCTTCGGACCTGTCCTTTCCGTCGTTCGCGCCGCGAACTACGAGGATGCGCTGTCGCTGCCGATGAAGCACGAATATGGCAACGGCGTCGCCATCTACACCCGTGACGGCGATGCCGCCCGCGATTTCGCATCGCGCATCAATATCGGCATGATCGGCATCAACGTTCCGATCCCGGTTCCGCTCGCCTATCACTCCTTCGGCGGCTGGAAGGCCTCGAGCTTCGGCGACCTCAACCAGCACGGCACGGATTCGATCAAGTTCTGGACGAAGACCAAGACTGTCACTGCCCGCTGGCCCTCGGGCATCAAGAGCGGCGCCGAATTCGTCATGCCGACGATGAAGTGATCGTCACGACATTCCGATCTGAAATCTGCAATTCGGGGGCCTTTTGGCTCCCGAATTTTTCCTCATCATGCTGATTGCCGGCGATATCGGTCCGGCGTCGAGGATGTCCTGAGTCTGCTCGCCATCCCCTATTCCCCCAGTGCCGAGGTCAAATTGATGCGCAAGGCACGCCCGAGCGCAGGCTGGCCATCCTGGATGACATCGGGATCCTGGAGCAGGATTGACGTCGCGGCAAATGGCCTCATAAGCTGAATGCGAATTTCATATTTTGGAATTGTTCAAAACTACCAAACCGCCTATATAGGTCTGAACAGACGAGTCAGGAGAATGGCATGCGGTTGACGAAGCAGACGAACTATGCGGTTCGCATGTTGATGTATTGTGCTGCCAATGACGGCCACTTGAGCCGGATTCCGGAAATCGCCAAGGCCTATGGCGTTTCCGAGCTCTTTCTTTTCAAGATCCTTCAGCCGCTGAACAAGGCGGGTCTGGTCGAAACCGTGCGCGGTCGCAATGGCGGTGTGCGCTTGGGCAAGCCGGCCGCCGACATTAGTCTTTTCGACGTCGTTCGGGTGACGGAAGACAGCTTCGCCATGGCCGAATGTTTCGAGGATGACGGTGAAGTCGAATGCCCGCTGGTCGACAGTTGCGGGTTGAATTCGGCGCTGCGCAAGGCGCTCAACGCCTTCTTCGCCGTGCTGTCGGAATATTCCATCGACGACCTCGTCAAGGCGCGTCCGCAGATCAATTTCCTTCTCGGAATTACCGGCGAGCCGGCATATCGCAAACCCGCGATCGTTGCCCCCGCCGCCTGAATTAGAGAGCAGAATATGCTTCTGAACCGCGGTTGCCCCGGCAACCGCGGTTTTTGTTTTTGCGGGCGTCTCATTGGCCTTCGGACTGCTGGGAAATGCCGGTTGCATGTCGCGATGGGCGCGCTTTTGTACCAAATGCGACAAAATTCCGGTCTTTTTTGTCTGAATATTTCCAAATGCGGCTGATTTTTGACTGAAAATTTCTAAAATTGTCCAGCTGGAAAATTTTTCTGCGTAGCCCGTTGCTTTCAGTAGATAAATATCGTTCCATCAACCGTCGATCGTGATGCCATTCTACGATCTCCAAACATCAAAAAAGAACAACCGGGAAACAATATTATGAAAAAGATCTCTGTCCTCCTGGCAGCGACGGCCTTGATTTCCGTCATGGCGACGTCGGCCTGGTCCAAGACCCTTGTTTATTGCTCCGAGGGCTCGCCGGAAGGCTTCGACCCGAGCCTCTATACGGCAGGCACGACCTTCGACGCGTCGTCGCGCACGGTCTATAGCCGTCTCGTCGAATTCAAGCATGGCGGCACCGAGATCGAGCCGGGCCTGGCCGACAGCTGGAGCGTTTCGGCCGACGGCAAGGAGTACACCTTCAAGCTGCATCCGGGCGTCAAGTACCAGACCACCGACTTCTTCACGCCGACGCGTGACTTCAATGCCGACGACGTCATTTTCTCGTTCGAGCGCCAGCTCAAGGCTGACAATCCGTGGAACAAGTATGTCGAGGGCGGCTCTTACGAATACGCTGCCGGCATGGGCTTCCCGGAGCTGATCAAGTCGGTCGAGAAGGTCGACGACCTCACCGTCAAGTTCACGCTCAACCATCCCGAAGCGCCGTTCCTCGCCGACCTCGCCATGGACTTCGCCTCGATCGTCTCCAAGGAATATGCCGACAAGCTCGCCGCCGACGGCAAGATGGCGCAGATGAACCAGCAGCCGCTCGGCACTGGCCCGTTCACCTTCGTCGCCTACCAGCCGGATGCCGTTATCCGCTACAAGGCCAACGAAACCTATTTCAAGGGTAAGGAAAAGATCGACGATCTGGTTTTCGCGATCACCTCTGACGCTGCCGTGCGCGCCCAGAAGCTGAAGGCCGGCGAGTGCCACCTCATTCCTTATCCGAATGCGGCTGACGTCGCCGAACTTAAGAAGGACGAGAACCTGACCGTGCTCGAGCAAGCCGGCCTGAACGTTTCGTATCTCGCTTACAACACCTTGATTGCTCCATTCGACAAGGCCGAAGTCCGCAAGGCGCTGAACATGGCGATCAACAAGCAGGCGATCGTCGATGCCGTCTTCCAGGGTGCCGCGGCCGTTGCCAAGAACCCGATCCCGCCGACGATGTGGTCCTATAACGACGCCGTCGTAGACGACAAGTACGATCCCGATGCGTCGAAGAAGATGCTGGCAGATGCCGGCGTCAAGGATCTGAAGATGAAGATCTGGGCGATGCCGGTTTCGCGTCCCTACATGTTGAACGCGCGTCGCGCCGCCGAATTGATGCAGGCCGACTTGGCCAAGGTCGGCGTCGATGCGGAAATCGTCACCCATGAATGGGCCGAATATCTGAAGCTCTCGTCCGACAAGAATCGCGACGGTGCCGTCATCCTCGGCTGGACCGGCGACAACGGCGATCCCGACAATTTCATGGATACGTTGCTTGGCTGCGACGCTGTCGGCGGCAACAACCGCGCTCAGTGGTGCAACAAGGAATTCGACGATCTGATGACGAAGGCCAAGCAGACGGCCGACGTCGCCGAGCGCACCAAGGCTTATGAGCAGGCGCAGCTGATCTTCAAGAAGGAAGCTCCCTGGAATACGCTTGACCACTCGTTGGTCTTCGTTCCGATGAGCAAGAAGGTCTCGGGCTTCTTCATGGATCCGCTAGGCATCCACCGTTTCGACGGCGTGGACATTTCCGAATAATAAAAAATCTGTAAACTACCCGGTCAACGCCGGGTGCGGCCGGCGGTCAGGTTCCCCTGACCGCCGGAAACTATTGGAAAACCTGCTATGTTGCGTTTTTTCATCGGCCGCCTCGCGGTGCTGATCCCGACGTTTCTCGGCGTTTCACTCATTGCCTTCTCGTTCATCCGCCTGATTCCCGGTGATCCGGTCATGCTTCTGTCGGGGGAACGTGTCATGGCGCCGGAACGTCACGCCCAGATCATGCACGATCTTGGCTTCGACCGGCCCATATATGTGCAATATTTCGATTATATCGTAAAAGTGTTGCACGGCGATCTCGGCACCTCGATCGTCACCAAGCGGCCCGTTCTCGGTGAGTTCTTCACGTTGTTCCCGGCAACGCTGGAACTTTCGCTCTGTGCCATCATCATCGCGGTCTGTCTTGGCGTGCCCGCCGGCGTTTTTGCGGCCGTCAAGCGAGGCACGTGGTTCGATCAGAGCGTGATGGGTGTTGCCCTCATCGGTTATTCCATGCCGATCTTCTGGTGGGGCTTGCTGCTTATCATCTTCTTCTCCGGCTATCTCGGCTGGACACCGGTTTCCGGCCGCATCTCGCTGATGTATTTCTTCAAGCCGGTCACCGGCTTCATGCTGATCGACAGCCTGCTGTCGGGCCAAAAGGGCGCCTTCGCCTCGGCGGTCAGCTACCTCATTCTGCCGACCATCGTGCTGGCGACCATCCCGCTCGCGGTTATCGCCCGCCAGACGCGTTCGGCGATGCTCGAGGTTCTGGGCGAGGACTATGTCCGCACGGCGCGTTCGAAGGGTCTGAAGCCGTTGCGCGTCGTCGGCGTGCACGCGTTGCGCAATGCGATGATCCCGGTCATCACCACGATTGGTCTGCAGATCGGCGTCCTTCTTGCCGGCGCCATCCTCACCGAGACGATTTTCTCCTGGCCGGGTATCGGCAAATGGATGGTCGATTCGGTCTTCAAGCGCGACTACGCCGTGGTCCAGGGCGGTCTTCTGCTGATCGCCGGCGTCATCATGCTGGTCAATCTGATTGTTGATGTTCTCTACGGCTTCATCAATCCGCGCATTCGTCATTAGGAGCGGTCCATGAGCACGGTCACCGTCAAAACCGGCCAGCCATCCGCTCTTGCGGAGTTCTGGCATTATTTCTCCCGCAACAAGGGCGCCGTCATCGGCCTGGTGGTTTTCATCATCATTCTGGTCGTCGCAGTCCTCGCGCCGCTCTTTGCGCCACATCAACCGAACGAGCAGAACCGTGCGGTACTGCTGGCCGTGCCGTTCTGGATGGTGGGCGGCAGCGCTTCCTTCCCGCTCGGAACGGATGCCGTCGGCCGCGATATCCTTTCGCGCCTGATCTACGGCGCGCGGTTCTCGCTCTTCATCGGCGTCGTCGTCGTCACGTTATCGGTCATTTCAGGCGTCTTGATCGGCCTCGTCGCCGGATTTTTCCGCGGCAAGATCGATACGGCGATCATGCGCCTGATGGATATCATCCTGGCCTTCCCGTCGCTGCTGCTGGCTCTCGTGCTGGTGGCCGTGCTCGGGCCTGGCCTGACCAATGCGATGATCGCGATTTCGCTGGTCAACCAGCCGCATTTCGTGCGGCTGACGCGCGCCTCGGTCATTTCAGAGCGTGAGAAGGAATATGTGATTGCCTCGCGTGTCGCCGGTGCCGGCACCTTCCGTTTGATGTTCAAGACGATCCTGCCGAACTGTCTTGGGCCACTGATCGTTCAGGCGACGCTCGCCTTCTCGGCGGCGATTCTCGATGCCGCCGCCCTCGGCTTTCTCGGCATGGGCGCCCAGCCGCCGACACCCGAATGGGGGACGATGCTGGCCGAATCCCGTGAGTTCATCTCGCGCGCCTGGTGGGTGGTGACGTTTCCGGGTCTTGCCATCCTCATCACCGTTCTCGCCATCAACCTGATGGGCGACGGCCTGCGCGACGCGCTCGATCCCAAACTGAAGAGGTCGTGATGCCACTCCTCGAGATTGAAAATCTGACTGTCGAATTCCAGACCTCTTCCGGTCTCTTCCGCGCCGTCGACCGCGTATCGCTTGTCTGCGACAAGGGCGAGATCCTGTCGGTTGTCGGCGAATCCGGTTCGGGCAAATCCGTTGCCATGCTTGCCCTGATGGGGCTTTTGCCCTGGACGGCGAAGATCACCGCCGACCGCATGCAGTTCGACGGCAAGGATCTGCGCGGCATCTCCGCCCGCCAGCGCCGCAGGATCGTCGGCAAGGATATGGCGATGATCTTCCAGGAGCCGATGTCCAGCCTCAACCCGTGTTTCACGGTCGGCTTCCAACTCGGCGAGACCCTGCGCTTCCATATGGGCCTCAACCGCACGGAGCGCCGCCAACGTTCGATCGAACTGCTCAACCTCGTCGGCATTCCGGCGCCGGAAGAGCGCCTGTCGAACTTCCCGCATCAGATGTCCGGCGGCATGAGCCAGCGCGTGATGATCGCCATGGCGCTCGCCTGCAATCCGAAGCTGCTCATCGCCGACGAGCCGACGACCGCGCTCGACGTGACGATCCAGGCACAGATCCTCGATCTGCTCGTTCGCCTGCAGAAGGAGCAGGGCATGGCGCTGGTGCTGATCACCCATGACATGGGCGTCGTTGCCGAAACCGCCGAACGTGTGCAGGTGCAATATGCCGGCCAGAAGGTCGAAGAACAGCCGGTGAGGGCGCTGTTCCGCGATCCGCATCATCCCTATACCGCAGCCCTGCTCGCCGCTCTGCCGGAACGCGCCAAAGTCGGCCAGCGTCTTCCCTCGATCGCCGGTGTCGTTCCCGGCCAGCATGGTCGCCCGACGGGCTGTCTCTTCGCGCCGCGCTGTGGCTTCGCCACGGTCGAATGCGAGCGCGGCGTTGTCCGCCAGGGGCCGGAGCTCGGACTGGCGCTCTGCAACTATCCTTTGAAGGACGGCAAGCCGCTCGGGCATCCCGGCATCATGGCCGTTGAAACTGCAGGAGACCTCGTATGACGGACGCCGTTCTCGAGGGCAGGGATCTCGCCCGCTTTTACACCGTCAACCGCGGCCTCTTCAAAGCCGATGCCACCGTCAAGGCGCTGAACGGCGTCAGCTTCAGCCTGCATTCCGGCAAGACGCTCGCCGTCGTCGGCGAATCCGGTTGCGGCAAGTCAACGCTCGCCCGCCTGGTCACCATGATCGAGGATCCGACATCAGGGCAGTTGCTGATCGACGGCAAGCCGGCCCATGTCGGTGACCGCAGCCTGCGCAGCCAGGTGCAGATCGTCTTCCAGAACCCCTACGGCTCGCTCAACCCGCGCCAGAAGGTCGGTTCGATCCTCGAAGAGCCGCTGAAGATCAACACCGATCTCAACGCCGCCGCCCGCCGCCGCAAGGTGGAGGAGATGATGGCGCGCGTCGGCCTGCGTTCGGAGCATTATGGCCGCTATCCCCATATGTTCTCGGGTGGCCAGCGTCAGCGCATCGCCATTGCCCGCGCCCTGATGCTGCGGCCGAAGGTGCTGGTGCTCGACGAACCGGTCTCGGCGCTCGATCTGTCGATCCAGGCGCAGGTGCTGAACCTCTTGATGGACCTGCAGAAAGAGATGGGGCTTGCCTATCTCTTCATCTCGCACGGCCTGTCCGTCGTCCATCATATCGCCGACGAGGTGATGGTAATGTATCTCGGCCGTCCCGTGGAAACCGGTCCCGCCGCCGAGGTCTTCGCCAGGCCGCGCCATCCCTATACGGCAGCCTTGCTGTCGGCGACGCCGATCGCCGATCCCGATCGCGAAAAGACCCGCATTCGCCTGCAGGGCGAACTGCCTTCGCCGTTGAAGCCGCCGTCGGGTTGCCACTTCAATCCGCGCTGCTGGAAGGCGCAGGACCATTGCCGCCAGGTTTCTCCCGAATTAACTGGGGAAGGCACACATCAATATGCCTGTCATTTCCCGCTCGATTGAGCGGGAAGACAAGCCCGAGGAGTAACCATGCCGGATGAGCAGATGAACAGACCCCATGCGATCATCGTCATGGGGGTCAGCGGCTGCGGCAAATCCTCCGTCGGCGAGAAACTCGCTGAAGCCCTGCACCTGGTCTTCGTCGAAGGTGATGCGCTTCATCCGGCCGCCAATGTCGAAAAGATGTCGAAGGGCATTCCGCTGAACGATGAGGACCGAATGCCCTGGCTCGACCGGATCGGCGAAGACATGAAGGCCTCGCTGGAGAAAAGCGAGGGCATCATCGTCTCCTGCTCGGCGCTGAAGCGCATCTATCGCGACAGGCTGCGGGCTGCTGCCGGTGGCAATTTGTTCTTCGTCTATCTCGAAGGTTCCAGGGCGCTGCTGATGAAGCGTATGGGCGAGCGCAAGGGACATTTCATGCCGGTCTCGCTGCTGGATAGCCAACTTGCGACGCTTGAGGTGCCCACAGGCGAGCCGGGCGTCGTCACTGCCGATATCGACGACACGATCGACGGCATTGCGGCAACGGCGCTCGAAGGCCTCGCCGCGCTCGGCGTTACGGGTTGAAACGCTGCGGCGAATAGGCCGCGATATCGATGAACGGCGTCTCGCCGGTGATGAGTTCGGCAAGCACGCGGCCGGTCACCGGCCCGAGTGTCAGCCCGTGATGAGCATGGCCGAAGGCAAACCAGAGGCCCTGATGGCGCGGCGCCTTGCCGATAACAGGCATCATGTCGGGAGTGCAGGGCCGCGCCCCCATCCAGGGTTCGGGATCGAGCCTGCCTCCGAGCGGAAAGATCGTACGCGCCACGGCTTCGGCCCGGTCGAGCTGGACCGGCGTCTTCGGCGCGTCGAGCGTTGCAAACTCCGCCCCTGTCGTCAGGCGGATGCCGCGGCGCATCGGCGCAAGGAGATAGCCGCGTTCGGCATCGAGCGTCCAGTTGTTGAGCACGGCATTGCCCTCGGCGGCATAGTGCATGTGATAGCCGCGCTTGACGCCGAGCGGGAAGGAATAGCCGAGCCGGCGCGTTGCAACGGCCGCCCAGGGGCCGAGCGCCATCACCGCATCCTCTGCTTCGAGCGGACCTTCCCTGGTCATGATCTTCCAGCCGGAGCCGAACTGACCGAGCGAGGCGGCGTCACCCGTGACGAACTTGCCACCGAGGCTTTCGAAATAGCGGCGATAGGCCGATGTCAGCGCATGCGGGTCGAGCACCGACCAGGGATCGCGCCAGTGGATACCGCCGGCGAAATCGCCGGTCATATGCGGTTCCATGCGGGCGATATCGGCCGGCGTCAGGCTGTCAAACTCCACGCCGAATTCATTCTGCCAAAGTGCGGCCTCCGCAAGAGCCCCGTCGCGCTTGGCTTCAGTGCGGAAAATCTTCATCCAGCCGTCCTTACGGATCAGCCCTTCGGCCTGCGACGCCTCGATCAGATCCTTGTGTTCGACAACCGAATTTGCGATCAGCGGCGCATAGGCCCGGGTGATGATGGCGTGGCGGCGCGCATTGGAATTCCACCAGTAGCGGGCGAGAAAGGCGAGCTGGCTCGGCAGCGTGCGCAGGTGATAATGCGCGTCGATGCGGTTATTCAGCGCATAACGCAGCAAAAGCCCGAGCTGCTGGGGAAAGCCGTAAGGCGCGACACCTTCGCGCTGGATCAGGCCGGCATTGCCGAAGGAGGTTTCGTTGCCCGGATCCTTGCGGTCGATCAGCGTCACCTGCCGGCCGCGCCGCTGAAGATGGATGGCCGTGGAAACCCCGACGATGCCGGCGCCGAGCACGATTGCGTTCTTCGTCATTTCCCCTGCATTCCACTTTGTTTATCGGGGTGAAAATGCCCGTGCCGATACCGCGACGCAAACGGAAAATCGCATTCATTTCAAAATCATTGCGCTTTTCAGTGCGGCATTTTCAGCCTTCACGCGGACATGGAGGATAAGCGCATTGAGAAGGGAAAAGACGATCGCGTAAAGCGGCAGGCCGAAGGCGAGGGGAAGGACGGCGATCTCGCCGACGACGATCGCATAGTTCGGATGGCGGAGGAAGCGATAGGGGCCGGAACTGACGAGCGGCGCGCCGGGCAGGATGATGATGCGCGTCGTCCAGCGGCCTTTCAGCGTCGCCAGCACCCAGAGCCGCAGCGCCTGCAGCCCCATGAACACGAGAAACCAGAAGAGCGCGACCGGCCTGCCCGGTGCAAGCAGCCAGAGACCAATGATCCAGCCTGCATGCAGCGCCACCATGATGGGATAGTGCTCCGGCGCAACCTCTCTGGCGCCCCTGGCGAGAAGGGCCGCGGTGTTGCGCCGGGCGAGCACGAGTTCCGCCAGCCGCTGCAGCGTCACGAATGTCAAAAGCGCGATCGACGGCCACATCATGCCGCCCCCCGCAGCGTCACGCAGCTGGCCGAAAAGCCGGGCCCCATGGCGATCATCGCGGAGCGCGCCGGCAATCCGGCGCGGATTGCCCGCTCCAGCACGAACAGGATGGTCGGCGAGGACATGTTGCCGTATTCGGCCAGCACGGTGCGCTCGTGATCCAACGTGCCCGGCACCATCGAAAGCGCGCTCTCCATCGCGGCCAGCACCTTCATGCCGCCGGGATGGCAGATGAAGCGGTCGATATCCTCCACCCTCAGCCCGTTTCGCGCCAGAATGGCCGTTACCGCCGGGCCGAGCTCCTTTTCGGCAAACGGCGGCAGCGATTGCGCCAGCACGATACCGAAGCCGCCGTCATCGATCTTCCAGCCCATGATATCGAGCGTGTCGGGAAAGAGATGCTCGCCGGTCGACTCAACTTCCGCCAGTCCGTCTCCGCCTGATCGCAGCACGCAGGCGGCAGCGCCGTCGCCGAAAAGCGCCGTCGCAATGATATTCGGTCGCGTCAGCTCGTCCAGCCGGAAGGCGAGCGTGCAAAGCTCGATCGAGACGAAAAGCACAACAGTGCCCGGCCGGCTTCGCGCCAGCCGCGAGGCGATCGCAAAACCTGACACGCCGGCGGCACAGCCGAGCCCGAAGACCGGCACGCGTTCGATATCGGGTCTGAAACCCATCCTGCGGCTAAGCTGCGCATCAAGGCTCGGTGTCGTAAAACCGGTGGAGGAGACGGTCACGACACAGTCGACATCGCCGGCCTCAAGCCCTGCCTGGCGAAGGGCAGAGGTGGCAGCCTCGACGAAAAGCCCGCCTGCCACCTCGGCAAAGGCCTGCATCCGGTCCCGCCAGCCATGTGGCTCGTCGAACCAGGAAAGCGGCCGCGCCGCATGGCGCTTTTCGATGCCGGCGCTATCGAAGACGCGGGCAAGATGGCGGAAATCCTCGAAGCGGTCGGCAAACAACCGGGCCGAGGCTTCGACCGCCTGTTTTTGGAAAATGACATGTTCGGGTGTCGCAACGGCGAGGCTGACGAGTTTGACGGTATCGGTCACAGAATTCTCCTTGTCCCTCCGGCGGAACGAAGGAAAACACGCAGACGCCTAAATTATTCAGCTCTGAAGCTTCACGAAAGGGTGAAGAAAGAAATGCAAGCAGCAGCCGAATAAAGCTGGATGCAGCGGTGTTCTCTCGTCGCAACGTCACTTTCGAGGAGTTTCCCCATGACGATCATGACAGCCCGCATCGCTTCCATCATTCTCGGCGGCTGCCTTGCCGCTTCTGTTGTCTCCGGCCCGGTTTTTGCGGTCGGCGATGATAGCAGCACGACGCCCACCTGCAAGAAGGGCGAGATCTACGACCAGAAGACCAAGAAATGCGTCAAGCAACAGAGCGCCAACGTCTCCGACGAGAACCGCGCCGACTATGCCTATTCGCTGGCCAAGGCCGGCCGTTACGAAGAAGCGCTTGCCGTGCTCGACACGGTCAAGGATCAGAACACCGCCGAAGTGCTGAATTATCGCGGTTATGCCACCCGCAAGCTCGGCCGCACCGATGAGGGCATCTCCTATTATCTGCAATCGGTGAAGATGGACCCGCAATACGCCAAGGTCCGCGAATATCTCGGCGAAGCCTATGTCATCAAGGGTCAGCTCGATCTCGCCAAGGACCAGCTGAAGTCAATCAAGGCGATCTGCGGCACCGGCTGCGAGGAATATCAGGATCTGAACGCAGCAATCCTCGATCCCTCGAAGATCTGATCAGCAGGCCACGGGGCGGGAAAATGGAAGCACGAAAGGGATGTAAGAATGTCGGTCGCGCGCACCCATTTTCCTGCCTATAGTCGCGCGAGAATGGAATCGCCGGTTCATCCGGCGGTTTCGAGGGATGCAGGATTGGCGGAGGCGGCCATCGCGAGCGAAGCGGATATCAGGAGCGGCCTGACGGAAAATCTGGCAAGGCTCTGGCGTTATGGTCTCGTTCTCTCGCATCAGCGCGATGTCGCCGACGATCTGGTGCAGGCGACCTGCCTTCGCGCACTCGAGCGCGCCGATCAGTTCATCCCCGGCACCCGTCTCGACCGCTGGCTTTTTTCGATCCTGCACTCGATCTGGCTGAACGAGATCCGCTCCCGCCGGGTGCGCCAGGGCCAGGGTTTCGTTGATGCCGGGGAGACACTGACCTTCGACGGTGCGCACGACACCGAAACGCATGTGATGGCGGGTCAGGTGCTGAAACAGGTGAATGCGCTGCCTGAGGCGCAGAGGACGGTGATTTTCCTCGCCTATGTGGAAGGACTTTCCTATCGCGAGGTTGCAGGCATACTGGATATTCCGATCGGAACCGTGATGAGCCGGCTGGCGGCTGCCCGCGCCAAGCTCTCCGGCGCCGGATCGGAAGGGGGACGACAATGAACACGAAGCACACCATTCCCTCCGACGAGGACCTGACCGCCTTCATCGACGGTGAACTGACGGCCGAAGAGGCTGCGCGCATTGAAGCCATTGTGAACGAAGACGAGAGCACCGCCGAACGGCTGGAATTTCTGGCGCGCGCCAGCCTGCCGTTCGAGCAAGCCTTCGCCCCGCTGCTGTCTGAGGCCCCACGCGAAAAGCTGGGGACGATGCTCGCTGCCATCCCGGTGCAGCAGAGCGCAAGATCCGACCCCACGCCCGCTTTCGGCAGCCGTCGCCGCTTCCTCGGCGCGCTCGCCGCCTCGCTGGTCGCCGGCATCGCGATCGACCGCGCCGTCATCGGCATCGGCAGGAGCTTTTCGGCAAAGGACGAAAACAGCGAATGGCGCGCCGTGGTCGCCGATTATATCTCACTCTATACCCCGGAGACTCTCGCCGGCCCCGTACCCGAGAGAGACGTCCAGGCCGCCCAGCTCGGCTCGCTCGACGAAAAACTCGGCCTGTCGCTCTCCCCCGAAGCCGTGTCGCTCCCGGGCATCGATTTCAAACGCGCACTGATGCTGCAATATGATGGCAAGCCGCTCGCCCAGATCGCCTATCTCGATCCCGAAACCGGCCCGATGGCGCTGTGCATCGTCAAATCGGATGCCGGCCGCAAGGCGCCGGACCTCGAAAGCCGCAAGGGCCTGAACGTGATCTACTGGTCGAACGAGACGCACGCGTTCATGCTGATCGGCCGCATTCCGGCCGACCGCATGAAGGAATTGGGAGAGGACGTCAGGAGGAGGCTTTCAGCCTGACCTCTATATTCTGCCGAATCGCAGCTATTATTCCACCAGACCACGCAAATATTGGCCGTAATCGCCTTTGCCCGCTTTGGCGGCAATCTGGGCGAAGTGCTCCTTGGTGATGAAGCCTTTCGCCAGCGCAATTTCCTCCGGGCAGGCGATTTTGAAGCCCTGGCGTTTTTCAAGCGTGCGGACGAACTCGCCGGCCTCGAGCAGACTTTCGGGCGTGCCGGTATCGAGCCAGGCATATCCCCGGCCCATCATCGAGACACGCAGCTTCCCCCGCTCCAGGTAGATCTTGTTGACATCGGTGATCTCGTATTCGCCGCGTGGCGATGGTTTTAGATTGGCTGCGATATCAACGACGTCTGCATCGTAAAAATATAGGCCGGTGACAGCCCAGTGCGATTTGGGCCTCGCCGGCTTTTCTTCAATCGAAATGGCAGTCATGTCGCTGCCGAATTCGACGACACCGTAACGTTCGGGATCGTGCACATGATAGGCAAATACCGTCGCGCCATCACCCTTGGACACACCCTCTTCGAGGAGTTCCGGAAGGCCGTGGCCGAAGTAGATATTGTCTCCGAGGATAAGGCAGGATGGCCCGCCCGCCACGAAGTCTGCGCCGATGATATAGGCCTGGGCCAGTCCATCGGGACTTGGCTGGACAGCATAGCTCAGAGACATGCCCCATTCACTGCCATCACCCAGCAAACGCTGAAAGAGCGGCATATCGTGTGGAGTGGAGATGATCAAAACTTCCCGTATGCCAGCCAGCATCAAGGTCGTCAGCGGGTAGTAGATCATTGGTTTATCATAGATCGGAAGCAACTGCTTCGAGACCGAATGAGTCATCGGGTGCAGGCGACTGCCGCTCCCCCCCGCAAGCACTATACCCTTCATACGGCCTCCTTCGGCTCTTCCAAGAGCTTTGTCACAGCATCTCGCGCTGACATCCGCCACTCCGGCATGCTCACGCCATAACGGCCCTTCAACTTATCGCAGCACAATCTGGAATTAGCTGGCCGTTTCGCGGCTGTGGGGTAGTCAGCGGTGGCGATGTCCTTGACGGTGACGCGCCTGCCAGTCTTTTCCTCAAGAACTGACATTACATATCGTGCAAACCCAGCCCAGCTCGTTTCGCCGCTGCCGGCCAAATGAAAAACCCCACGCAAGTCCGGACTGGAGTCACTTGCTAGCCTGCCTGCTATTTTGACGATAGCCTCGGCTATGTCGTTGGCTGAGGTCGGGCAACCCAGTTGATCGCTCACAACGCTCAACTCTTCCCGCGTCTCCGCAAGCCTGAGCATGGTTTTCACGAAGTTGTGGCCAAACGTTGAATAGACCCAGGCTGTCCGCAGGATGACATGGTTTTCATTCGCGGCGGCGACCGCAAATTCGCCCTCGAGCTTCGATCTGCCATAGACGGATACCGGCCCGACCGGGTCGCTCTCGACATAGCTTTCGGGCTTGTCGCCATCGAAAACATAATCGGTCGAGAGGTGGATGACGGGAAGGGACAGCTCGGCAGCCGCTGCGGCGATGGCCCTTGCGCCGTCTCGATTGATGGCGAAAGCCGCCGCCTCATCGCTTTCGGCTTTGTCAACGGCAGTGTAGGCGGCCGACGAGACGACGACGCCAGGTTTGAGCTTCGCAATGGTTTCACGCACCGTCGACGGCTCGAGCAAATCCAGCTCGGGCCTCCCGATGGCGATGACCTCGATAGCTCCCACGTTCAGCGCTTGCAACGCAGACGTGACCTGGCCGCTCTTGCCTGTTACCGCGATGCGCATCTCACACCTTTTTCAACACGCCGAGGCGTTCACCGGAATACACACGCTCACGCAGCGGCTGCCACCACCAAGCGTTTTCCAGATACCACTCGACGGTCTTGCGAATACCGCTGTCGAAATTCTCCAGTGCTTTCCAGCCGAGTTCGGTCTCGAGCTTGGTGGCGTCGATAGCATAGCGTGCATCGTGGCCCGGCCGATCGGCAACATAGCTTATAAGATCGCTATGCCGCTCGGTTCCTGGCCGGATTTCATCCATGATCGCACACACGCGCTCGACAACCTCGATGTTTCGTCGCTCGTTGCGCCCGCCGACATTGTATTTTTCGCCGGGGCGGCCCCGTTGCACGATCAGCCAAAGCGCTCGTGCGTGGTCGTCGACATAGAGCCAATCGCGAATGTTGGAGCCGCTTCCATAGACGGGCAACGGCTTCCGTTCCAGCGCGTTCAATATGATGAGGGGAATGAGCTTTTCCGGGAAATGGAAAGGACCGTAATTGTTCGAACAGTTGGAAATGATCACGGGCAGCCCGTAAGTCCTTTCCCACGCCGTCGCGAGGTGATCGCTTGCTGCCTTGGATGCGGAGTAGGGAGAGGACGGATCGTAAGGTGTCGCCTCGGCAAACAGCCCGTCTTCGCCGAGGGAACCATAGACTTCGTCGGTAGACACGTGCAGCATCTTGAATGCTGCCTTTTCGTCCGCCGGAAGACCTTGCCAATATTGCCGCGCCGCCTCCAGCATGCTGAAGGTGCCGTTTATATTCGTTTCGATAAAATCCGCCGCGCCGGTGATCGAGCGGTCAACGTGGCTTTCCGCCGCCAGATGCATGACATAATCGGGACGAAACTCCTCGAAAGCGCTGCTGACCGCGCTTCTGTCGCAAATGTCGGCTTTGAGGAACCTGTAGTTCGGAGCATTCTCGATCGCTTTCAGCGAGGCAAGATTGCCGGCATAGGTCAGCTTGTCGATATTGAGCACTTCGGCGCCGATCTCGCTGACGAGATAGCGCACCAATGCCGAACCGATGAAGCCAGCGCCACCCGTTACAAGAACACGCATGAGGCCCTCCGTTTTACGAAAATTGAAAATATTCGGGGAGTTCGGAAAGCAGTGGCTGCTTATTGTCCTTTTCAGAAAGAACGTAGGCATCCATCTGTGGCCACTCGATCCCGATCTCGGCGTCGTTCCACCGCACGCCACGGTCATGTTCCGCGCTGTAGGGAGCTGTGACTTTGTAGCTTATGATCGTATCAGGCTGCAAAGTGACGAACCCATGCGCAAATCCAGCTGGCACCCAAAGCTGTGAGCCATTCTCAGGGGACAGTTCTGCGGAGACCCACTTCCCATATGTCGGAGAGCCACGTCTGATATCGACGGCCACATCCAGGAGCGTGCCACGGAGACAGCGCACAAGTTTGCCTTGCGCAAAGGGAGACAACTGAAAATGCAATCCCCGGACGGTTCCCGGCTGTGCTGAAAGGGACTCATTGTCCTGCACGAAAGATACGTCTGCCACACTGGTGCGGAACCAGGAATCCTTGAAGACTTCGCTGAAATAGCCCCTCGAGTCACCGAACCTGGCGGGAGTGATCTTTTTGACGTCCCCGATCTCCAGTTGTTCTACATTCAACGCATACATCCTTGCATTAGGCTCGATCGCTGGATTGTGACAGCGGCCAACGCCGGCAATATAGCCAATTGTGCTGCTGAGCACATACCTTGGCGAGGCCTGGACGGCAAGATGAGAATCCAGTTCTGCCGCCGGATGCGTGAAACGCCGGAGCAAACGATTGAAGCCAAGGTAAAGTGTTGGCTTCTAGAGTAATTCCTGCAAAATTGCGTCGAGGCTTTGCGTCCCGCTCGTCTCTATCCGAGATCGCAAGGGGTTCTGCAGTGACATAACGGCTGCAGCCAAAAGAGAATTCATCCCTGGCATCCTTTGAATACCAGTTGGCGCTTGGCATAGGTGTCAATCATGCGCTATGGCGCACGCCGGCATAGACATTTGCCGCTGCCGCATGAGGTTGCGGCATGGGTGATGAAACAACGGACCGACAGGTCGCTAGGTGCCCGTTGTACGAGCTGGATCGCGGAGAGGTGACGTTTGCTGTTCAATTCTGAAGGTTATGGGATCCTTCTGGCTCTTACATTATTGGCGTATTGGTCTACAAAGTCTGTCCCTCTCCGGCAGCTAATAGTATTTATTGCCAGTGTTGTTTTTTATATTCAGTGGAGTTTTCTATTTGTATTTCTGCTGCTTGGCCTCATCATTCTGAATTGGGTCATCACTGTCGGGGTTTATCCGCGGAACAGCCGTCTGGGTCTGTGGTTGGTGGTGTTGGCAAATCTGGGCATATTATTCTCATTCAAATATCTCTCCTTCTTTGTCGACAACGTGGTCGATGGACTTCAGTTAGTCGGAATCGCGGTAGAGAGCCCCAGGATTCCGGCTCTTCTGCCGCTGGGCATCTCGTTTTATGTCTTTGAATTGATTTCGTATGCTGTCGATCTATACAATAAAAAGATGGTCGCGGAACGAAATCCGCTGAAGCTGTCGATATTCGTATTGTTCTTCCCGCACCTGATTGCCGGCCCGATTTGCCGCGCTAATCAGTTCATGCCGCAAATTGGCACCCTGCAAAAACTTTCAAGCGATCTCATTGTTACGGGAGCGTATCTTTTTGTGACTGGTTTCGCTCTGAAGTGTGGGATCGCCGACGGTATCGCTCCCTACGTCAATACGACATTTGCCAACCCGGGCAATTATGGCGGCCTCGACAATCTGCTGGCTGTTGTCGGATTTGGCGTTCAGATTTTCTGCGACTTCTGGGGCTATTCTCTCATGGCTCTAGGGGCGGCGAAGCTCTTTGGCTATGACTTGCCCTCGAATTTCAATTCTCCATACACGGCGCGATCAATTCAACAGTTTTGGCGCCGCTGGCACATCACGCTGTCGAATTGGCTTCGCGACTATTTGTATATTCCTCTCGGGGGGTCGAGAGATCTTTCCAATTTCAAAATCACTCGAAATCTAATGATTACCATGTTGCTCGGAGGTTTGTGGCACGGAGCCAGTTATAATTTCGTCATATGGGGGGGAATTCATGGCCTCGCCCTCAGCGTGAACAGGTACTACCACCTCGTGAGGCTCCCATCGGGCGTGAAGGCGGTGTTCTCATGGGGGCCGATGTCGTGGATTCTTACCATGGCTGTGGTTTTCTTTTCGTGGATATTTTTCAGGGCGCCGACCCTCTCCGAGGCGCTAATGGTGGTTTCAAATATATTTAGCTTCGGCGCCGGATACATGCAGACAAGACTGGATGGGGTTTTCTTTGAATTGCTGGGGATGTTTGTCATTTTGTATTTCATCGCAAATAAAACCACAAATGGTCAACCTATAACCCATTATTCAATTCGGAATCAGCTTTTGGTTTTCTCAACAATGTTTGTGTTTTCACTCATTTACTATGTAGACGGCGCGCAATTCATCTATTTCCAGTTCTAGGAGAACAGCGGTGAGAACGGTATTCGCTTACGTCGTGGTGTCTGTGCTGGCGTTAGCCATGGTTGAGGGGGCGGTTCGTGCTTATGAAATGTCGCAGGCCGCAACGAGTACGGAGGGCGTAGAGGGCTTGCTTCGGTCGCTGCCGGAAACAAAGATATCCGGACGCGAAATCGGCAACCAATTTCTGGTACACAATGTCGCGCTGTTCAAACGCTTGCCGGACCCGGAGGCCGTGCATTCCGCGTTCGTCGGCAGTTCTCGTTCAAAGGTTCTGAGGCCCGCTCGCTTTGGGTTCGCGGATGCCGTCAATGGATCCGGGAATTCCTACAATGAAATCTCATACGGGCTGCTCTTGCAGGCGGAAATAATACGGCTTCAATTCCCCACTTTGCGAAAGATCTATGTCGAGGCACCAGTCTTGATGAGGCGCCGCGATGGATTATCCATGGAAAGAGATCATCAGAAATACTTTCCGTTGCTCCTTTCTTTGATGCCTCTCATTGATCAACTGGATCAGGCAAAGCAGACCAAAGCGGAAATTATCAACTACGAAACGAATGGAGGATCGCCAGATTCGCATTTGCTTCACCTTGTGCGGTATAGATCGGATCTTCGTCTGACGAATTTATACCGCAGGCTGATCGGCGCTGATGGCTCCATCCCGGTTTACGATGATCCCTGGTTCAAGACGGTTCGCCCAAATGGTGAGCGGATCGATTTGTCTGCCGCGATGAATGCGAACCCACTTCCGCCCATTGCGCGCGAACATCCTAAAATTCAGAGGCTCGCCGATATCAGGAGCAATTTTCCCTGGAATGGGCTATTCGACCTTTTCGCAATATGGGGGAAAGCACACAATATTCAGATCGTCTTCTATCAGCCGCCGGTGCGATCCGATGCGCTTGAATTCGAGAAAGAGTATGGCCTGGATTTGCATGTCGAGGATCTGAAGAGGGTGTCCGAAAAGTATCACATTCCGTTCATTGATCTGGAGCGTGAGGGGCTTGGATTCGCCGAGGATTGGAGCCTTTTTTCGGACGAAGATCACATGGAGACGTGCACCGGTTCAACTCTTCTCCTAGAGGCTATCTTGCACGGGGAGACGATGTTCGAGGAAGACGGACAGTTATTTCCAGCGATTTCACGCCGAGCCGTTGAGAGCGCGTCATCGCAGGAACTGGCGTCGTGCAATGGCAAGTAGGTTCGCGTGGTAGCTGGAGAGGCGCTTGCCCGGACGTACGCCGTCAACAGAAGAGGTGGCATTGCCCCGTGCCAATGGCTCGTGAACGCGCTGCTACCACTTCCCGTTGAAGATTCGGAGATGTTGAGTTGATAGACATTCTTTGCGCGACCTTTAATGGAATGCGCCATCTTCAGGAGCAGATCGCATCCATTGAGGCACAGACACTCACCGACTGGCATGTCACGTTCTTCGACGACGGTTCAACGGATGGTACCGTCGAAATGCTGGCAGCTTTGGCCGTAAATGACGCTCGCTTCAGCTTGATACGAAATCCCGTCAATCTCGGTTTTTGCGGAAATTTCCTGGGCAATCTTTCGAAGCTCAAGAATGCCGACGTTTATGCGTTCAGCGACCAGGACGACATTTGGTACCCGGAAAAACTCGAACGTGGGATTGACTGGCTGGGGCGGATCGATGCGGGCACACCGGCAGTTTATTTCGCTCGGACTGAAATTGTCGATGAGCACCTCAACCATGTAGGCTTGTCACCCAAGTTTAAACTCGAGCCAAGTTTTCGCAACGCCCTGGTCCAGAGCATCGGCGGAGGCAACACCATGATGTTCAACCAGGCGGCGCGGGATCTTGTGGTCAATACCTTGCCGAAAACACGACTCATTTCCCATGACTGGTGGTTCTACATTGTTGTCGCGGGCTGCGGCGGGATTGTCCGATATGATTCCGAGCCCGTGTTGAAATACCGTCAGCACGCCGCCAACTTGATCGGCGCCAACAATAGTATCTCGGGACAAATCGTAAGGTTGTGGATGGCCCTCCAGGGGCAATGGCGCGCGTGGAACACTGTCCATGAACTCGCAATCGCGACTTTCGAGGATCGCCTTACTCCCGAAAATCGTGCCGCGTTCCATGCCTTTCAGCGGGCTCGCCATGGCGGCTGGCCCTTTGAGAGATTGTCCGTGCTCAAGCGAACCGGGATAAAGCGCCAAAGCGCACTCCAGACCAAATTCCTTCCCATCCTTGCTCTCCTAAACAGGTTGTAGGCGTTGCGCTTCCTATCGGCGGTTTCCAAGGAAGCGGCGCCGCTCGGGAAAAAGGCTAGCCTTTGTCTCGGAAGGCGGGTAAACGCAATGTCGCCTTCGGGGCACGAGTTACGGATGATATCGAGGAGTTGTTACCTCTGAGTGGAGCCGTCAAGAGAGCAATCATGAATCGCTATAACCTGTCGGATCAAAAGGCTACGTCGTGGCTCAATCGGGCTGAGATCTGCGTGTCCTTTATTCAGAGAGATATTCAAACTCGGGAAGCGGAGCGCGTAGATGTCGCCGATCTTGGCTGCGGGGATGAGAAACTTGAGCGCCTCCTAGCTTCTCGTTTGTCCCGAGCTTCCTATCAAGGTTACGACATTCTTCCTCAGAGTCGGCGTGTCATTGCTCTGGATCTCAACAGGGACGAGCTGCCCAGGCATTATGACTTTATAACAGTCCTCGGTGTCAGCGAATATATCGATGATCTCAGGGGCTTCTTGGTCAAGATGGCTGGATCGGCAGATCGGCTAATCATTTCGCATGTCATATCGGATGCCGGCGTGTATGACGGGGAAGCGCTGACCCGACTTGGCTGGAGAAACCATCTTTCCCAAGATCAACTCCTGTCTCTGCTGGCCGAGTGTGGCTGGGAGACGCTGGATAGTTATCTCGAGCCAATAGAGAAGCGTACGTTTCTTGCAATTGCCCGGAGCCGTGCAGGATAGCTGTTATTGATACTCTGATGCATGGGTAGACATATAGCGGCACAAATAAAGAAAGGGTGACTTATGAGTCCACAGGTGTTTGCGGTCTTCGAGGATATCGTCAAAAAGCATTTAGGGGATCGCAAAGTTGCAGCGGTTATGGAAGCCGGTGCAAGTGCATATACTCTATTGTCGATGGATGCATTTGATGGTGCTCGCAAAATTGCGCTGAACTTGGGCTTTGAGAAAACTTCGCCGGAGCTTGAACAGTGTGAGATGGTGTTGGGTAATTCGAACGAATTGGAGTACAGCGAGAACACATTCGATTGCATTCTGTCCTCGTCTTCGCTTGAGCACGACAAATACTTTTGGAAAAGCACGGGGGAGTTTTTGCGGGTACTGAAGCCGGGTGGACTCGCCATCATAGGGGTGCCGATTTACATGACCCTTCCCGACGATAGCGACAATACCACACGCACTTTCGCGAGACACGGCATTCGATACAATGCTGATTTCTACCGGTTTTCGCCGCAGTGCCTCGAAGAAGTGTTCTTTGAAAACTATAGTGAGGTGGTTGAAAAGGTGATCGTGCGCACCCACCCTAATCCATATGCGGTTTACGCTGGCCGGAAGTAGGCGCAATTCTTGATGTCCGCAGTTCTTACTCCATTTCTGGTTCCGCCTTCCATTCGTCATCAAAAGAAGGTCAATTATGGTGACGGCTTCATCTTGCGTGCGATTGAGCGGCAGGTTGGCAGGTTCTCTCAGTCAGCGATGTTTTCTCCCAGAACGCCCCTCGTCGATGAGGATTTTGCGCGGTTGCAGTCGCATCGCTATGTGATTCTCGCCGGAGCCAACCAGCTCAAGGATGACTTCGCGCCGATCGCCAAAATGAAGGCAAGCACGCTGCGCAAGTCAAACCTGGTGTTCATACCCTTCGGTATCGGTCTGCACGGAGAAGCGGGTTTCAACGAAGGGTTCACAGACAACGCTAGTGAGATCTTGTCGATCATCCACGAACGAATTGAATACTCAAGTTGGCGCTGTCCGCTGACGAAGGGGCTTCTGGACACGGCGTTGCCGGCATTGCGTGAACAGACGCTGATGACCTGCTGCCCAGTTGTCATGGACCGCCCTCTATTGGACGGCTCTAAGTTCGAGCGCAACCTGTCAACCATCGCGGTAACGATTACAGATCGCGGTGATTTCTGGGATAGAGAGATTCCGGTTTTAAAAGAGGTGGCCGAGTTATTTCCGGAAAAGAGGCGGGTTTTGGTGTTCCATCAGAATTTTGATCCTCCATCTGTCTTTGAGCCGTTGGCCGACCGGTTCGGGATGCGTTTGGGCAGCCAAAAGGCGAAGACGCCTCGCCACCTGCGCCAACTCGCTCGACAGCTTGGGTACGAGATCCTCCTGGCCGACGACGTTGACAGGCTCCTGGCATTTTACGGGCAAGTGGACTTGCATGTGGGTAGTCGCCTCCATGCGCATCTTCATATGTTGAGTCAGAACAAATGGAGTTTTCTCGTCAAGGTCGACGAACGCTCCCCCGGAATTGCGAGTGCTCTCGGTTTCGAACTCATCGAACCCGGCCAACTCCGCCATCACCTCGATGCGGATCTGGAGATGATCAGAACCTCGGCTCAGGCGTGCCATTTGGTGATGCAGCGTTTCGTAAATGCGATTCCGGGCCGCCCGTAAGCGGATCAACTAGGCGTCGCTGTGACGTCAGCTAGAGCAACGCCAGTAAAGTGCGAAGCAGTTTTCCCAGGAATGGCGCAATGGCAAAGCTCGGGACGGTTCTGCACTTCCGCAAAAAACTGAACCGCTCTTGAGTGATCTAGCTCCGAACGACAGGCATAAAGCCCGTGCTGCCTCTGTCCGCACAAATAAGGGCGGATATAGGCGCAGATCGGATCCAAAGCCTTCTGATTGAACATGATGCCAAAGCTGCCGGTTATGACGTAGCTGCTGACGAGCAGAAGAGCGAGCGCAATGGCGAGATCCCGGCCCGGTCGGGGTTCTTTTCTCTTCCGGCGACCATCTTGTCGTCTTCATGCATCGGCATCGTTGTCGACCGTTCACGCAGCGCAGATGACCGCGCGTACGGTGAGGAGAGGCGAGGCAGACGCCAACATCGGCAACCTCGGAGGATTGACAGAGATTCGCTAGCGTTTTCGCTGAACGGCAATGGAGCGCTTAATCACCACCGGCTCGAATTCAGGTGATTGCGCGAGCCACTGATCCACTGCCTTCCGACATCCGGAATAAGACGAATAGTCGTCAAATATAATGTAACCGCCCTTTACGATATGTGGCGCAATGCGATCGATGCAAGTCTTCACCGAATCGTACCAATCGCCGTCGATATGAGCGACTGCGACGGGTTCTGTCAGGTTCATCGTATCCTGGAACAATCCCTTGATGAAATGGATGTTGTGCTCGAAGGCAGGAAAGCCGAAAGTCTTGAGGTTGTCGGCGACAAGCTGCTTTGTATCGCCAAGGTAACCGTAATATTGATCCTGGCCAAGGCCGTGGGACTGCCCAGACTCGATTTGAGCATAGCGCTCATGTGCATCAAGCCCGTCTTCCGGCCCAGGAGCTGGGATCTGGTCGTAAACGTCATACAGGTCTAGTGGCCTATTGTGAGATTTATAATGGCACATGAAGATAGCCGAGCCGCCAAGGGCGACCCCCGCCTCAACGAACCGCCCTTCCAGTTTGTTCCGTTCCACATCAACAATACAATCGTGAAGGATGGCCAGTTTGTCATAGCCGCAGTATGTCAAATTGCGAGCGCGCAGCTCATCGGAAAGCGTCTTGATTTCGGTGCGTATTTGCTCGCCTTCGTCAGGACCTTTTCTCTTCGTCGCTATCGCGCCGTTGCTCTCCGGCTGTTGTTCGCCACGTCGGGATTCAGCGTGTCGAATCCGCTCCAGCCGCCAAATTTTAAAGAGTGCCCAGGGCAGAAACGGATAGGCAAGAAATGCCGATGGCCTAAAGGGCTTGGCACGTGCGACCGTGAAATACGGCCCCATATAATGCTTGAGATTACCTTTGAAGTGATACAGCCGACACTTCGTCGTCGGCTTGAGGATGTCATGATCGCTCAATTTCGGGGTGAAATTATATTGTTCGCAGTCCAGCAGAAGGATGTGTCCCAGCCAGTTTTCGATCACTTGAAGGTTACGCATTTTGCTGTGATGTAGGCCCACAAGATCACGGAGCGCGAGCTGGTCGCCGAACCATGTCTTTTCCTCCTCGCTCATAGACGTGTAGTTTTCAATCATCTGAGACATCATGCTCACTACGCGCTTGCGCGCTTCGTCACCGCTATTGACGATCAACAAGCCGCCGTTGATCGGTGAGTTGTGGGAGCGTCGGTATGTCAACGCGAGATCAAAGGTACCGGTCTTCTGTTCAAATAAGTGGGCGAAGCTTCTGAGGCAGAGCATGTCGGAGTCGAGCAGGAATACCGGGTGTTCGCTGCCGAGGCGCGTGAGTGCATCGCGTTGCCAGATCATGCGCTCATACATTATTCGATCGATGTCGATTTCGCGACGCCAGATCGTAGCACCCGGCAATTTAAATCGGCTGTCTGTATCCGTAAGAATGGTGAGGGTCGTGCCTGGGTGGTAACGCTGGAATGACGCCCACATGAGGGCAATCATTTTGTGATAATCCCGCGCGCGAAAGTCTCCATATTTGGTTCGATCGATAACAGCAGCGCCTTTATCGACATGAAACACAACAAGTTGCACTGACCTTTCATTCAGCATGCCCGGACGCCTCGTCAAAGATCTTCTGCTCCTTCAAAATCCACGTCCTCCGGATCCGGCGCAGTAACAGCCAAGCCTGCGAGGTCGATGTGCAGCGGCGGTATATAGTGCGAACGAATTATCTTTCCCTCGGGTCGCAGTACTCGGACACTCTTCTCTTCCACGTGACACAGTATGTCCATCATCGATCCCTGCGAGATGTTGACTCTGATCGAGTAAAGGCCAGGCAAATAGATGACAGGATCAAATTTCATGCGAACCGTGTGCCTGCCTTTGGTAATTTGTACCCATCCCAATTCATCTCGTGTCGAGGAGGGATGATAGACCACTGGTTCGACCACCGGCTTAAACATGACGTTGAAAGCACACTCGTCAAGGTCTTCATGAGCTGTCACGGCTACTTCGACGGTCAAATCCTCGCCAGGAAAAATCTGCTCAATTTCGTGGCCGGCATTGTCAAGCAATCGGACGTGGTCGATGGTTATTTTCTTGCCTGTCGCAATCGATGTCGCAGAGGTTGAGGGCTTGTCCCGACTGTTTAGCTTTTCTCTTGTTGTGCTGGCTTGATCGGCTTCATAGGCATCGAGAACGGACTTCGAATCTCCCTCTGCCAGCACCTGGCCCTTCCGCAGATAGATTGCTCGATCTGTCAAGTACTCTATCGAAAGCCGGGAATGGGAGACGAGAATGAGAGATGCCCCTCCCTTGCGGATATCGTTGATCTTGTTGCGGCACTTTACGCGGAAGCTCGCATCCCCGACTGCCAGTACCTCGTCGACGATGAGAAGTTGCGGGTCGGTGTGGACGGCGCATGCAAATCCAAGCCTCATCCTCATGCCCGTAGAATAGGTGCCGAGCGGGGCGTCGATGCTTTCGCCGATCTCCGCAAAATCGACGACCGCGTCGTAGCTCGCTCGGATTTCATCCGTGGTCATCCCAAGAAGCGACATATTGAGGTAGATGTTCTGAGAGCCACTGAGGCTGGGTTCAAAGCCTGCGCCGAGAGCCAGCATGGGTGCGATCTTGCCACGGGTCTCGATCGTTCCGGATGTCGGGTTTATGACCCCGGCTATCAGGCGAAGCAGGGTGGTCTTGCCGCTGCCATTGACTCCGACAAGGCCAAGTGACTCGCCTTTCCTAAGCTCCAGATTTATGTTTCGAAGCGCCCAAAATTCGCCAGCCTTCAGCTTGCTGGGGTCCTCCTTAAAGGCGCCTCCAATTAGCGTACGAATGCCCGAGGTAAAGGAACCTTTCAGATCGCGATTGAACTTTTTGTTCAAACCGTTGACACGGACGACGGCATTCTCTGACATCATCGTCCTCCCAACAGCATGCGCTCGACGATGAGCGGCTTAGCCTTGATGAAGAAGCGCAAACCAATAATCAGTAGACCCAACACTGTCAGACCGAACACAATCGACAGTGGAATGTCAATTGGCGCACCTGCCATCGCCTTGCGAGCTGGTAAAGCTATCGGGGCAATCGGATGAAAATATAAAACAGTCTCCAATGTTGTGCCGGGCCGCGGCTGAAAGAACACCGGGCTAACTAAGAGACCGAACGACAAAAATAGCTGGAAGATACGCTTAACGTCCTCCACCAATAGCGCAAAGGGAGCAATAAAGGCGCCAAGCATTGCCGCAAAGACGGTCCCGAACAGGATGATCCCGCAGCTAAGTATGACTCTCAACGGGTCAATTCCAAAGGCAAGCGACATCAGGGCGACGAAAAGAATACGGATCAGGCCGTCGACCAGGATTGCAAACAACTGGCTGAGCACGATGCTGAGCATTGGAAAGCGGACACGTGCGATGAACGACCGGGAGGCTTCAACCGATCGCACCCCTAGCATAAGAGCCTCACCAAAATTCAACCACGCCACCACTCCAATCATATAGAATATGAAAAACGGAAGATTGATGTCTGGCGCGAACATGATTCCAGATTGATGGGCTCCGTGCGCCGCCACCGTCAGGACAACGATAGGGAAAATGATCCAGAAATAGCCGAGGAATGATCGGCTGAATTTGGCCTTGAGCTGCGGTCGGAACAATTGATAGGCAAGCGCGATGCTATGCCGGACCCGTTTGGCCGGCGAAGGCGTGCCATCGAAATCAATGTTTTCAGTCTGCATGCTGAGAAACAAACGTCCTATCTTGGTGGTAAATTGCATGGTCAGCGGGGCACCGATATTCAGCTTTTGGCCGGTGCGCCAGCGAAAACTTCTCCCGCACGCCGTTTTGAGGCGTCTTGCCCCCGGCTCCGAACGAACACGATAGCTCGGGTGGGGATAATGTTTGCGATTGGGTTTCTCCTGCTATATCTAAAGCGGCAACTCAAGAGATGTACGAGTATTGCTACCGATGAAGTGCCGTTGAATGCTGCGCCGTATCGCCCGTATTTTCCGCCCCACCCCTCAGGGCCAATCGACCTCGAAGATTTCTCCGCTCATATTCGATCGCCATTTTTCCGACGCTCGGCATAGGGTGGTGATAATGGCTGATGGAGCTGGTGCAACTCAGCGAATAAGCTTTGATTTGCCGCTGACGTTACGCCGGCAGACCGGGGAAGTTGCGCTCGCTATGTTTGAGGAGTCGGTCATTTCGACCCCTCAAGATATGCGTACACTTCTGTCGTCTTTGCATCCTACTATAGTGGTGGCGAGCCGCTATGGAGGTGTCGGTTCGAAGGAGGTCGTTGCTTACTGTCACAGCGCGGGCATTTCGCTCGTGAGCCATTTCGACGATGACTTGTTTGACGTTCCGCTCTCGCTGGGTAAGGCAAAGTACGATCGGTACCATGATCCTATCCGCCTGCAGAGCATGCGAGCGCTCTGCGAAGGCGCTAGCCTTATTTACCTGTCCACCGAAGAGCTGAAGAGACGTTTTAACCGCTATGACTTCAGGTCCGAGGCCATCGCCGGCGAGATATATTGCCCCGCCTCAAATGACATAAAGCGAGAACTGTCGGACAAGCTCCTGTTCGGCTACATGGGGACTGCCGGTCACGCGGAGGATCTCGCGCAAGTCCTGCCGTCCATCGAGCATGTGCTGGATCGTCTCCCGGAAGCGCGCTTCGAAACCTTCGGATCGATCAAGATGCCGCCTGAAATGGTTCGGAAATACGGAAGCAGGGTGCGCGCCATTCCGCCGACGGCGGACTATAATGGTTTCCTCGCGAGGATGCGTGAGCTTGACTGGAAAGTGGGCTTGGCGCCGCTGGTGCGCAATCCGTTCAATGACTGCAAGGCAAATACCAAGTTCATAGAGTATGCGAGTTCTGGCGTCCTGCCCGTGCTGTCGACAGGACCGGTCTATGCTCGTATTTGCGATATTACGGGCTTGCCCCAAACCGTGAACGAAACCTGGTCAGAACGAATCATCGAATTGCTTTCGATGCCCCAGAGCCAAGCGGCTTCTTTGTTGCAGAACGTGCAGGATAGGATCGCGGAGTTTTATTCTCTTGCGAGATTGGAGGACCAAGTTGTAAGGGTCCTGCGGTTGCATGTTTGAATGCAAGAGCGATCCTCGGTGACGCCTTGCGCAGTATGGATCTATTCCTGGAAGCCACATGAAGATTGCTTGGGTATCGGCAGACATCAGCCCGAACGTTGCCAGTTTCAGGTATCGCGCGCTTTATCCCAGCTTCGCCCTTGCGGACAATGGATTCCAAAATGCCTATTTCTCGGTTCGCGATGCCAAGATCGAGCATTTGAAGGAGTACGATGTCGTCATATTCGTCAAGACCGTAAGCCATGTTTTGACCGCGATTATGCGGGAGCTCCGCGAACGGTACGCACGAAAGGTCTTTCTCGATCTATGCGATTATGTCACGCATCCCAGGTACGGCAACAGCTCGGGGGAACTGCGCAGGGTTATCATTCTCTCTCAGGCGCCCTACATCGACGCTATCGTGGTGCCAACGGAGCAGCTGAGGAAGGTTTTATCCGCTTCGCTTTCGGGTTCAATTCCGATCGTTGTTATTCCTGATCAAGCGGAGTCTAGCGCGCTCATTGAGCGCACGCGTGTTTTCAGCGTCAAAAAGATTGATGCCTATAGTCTTGCTGAACTTCGCCGGCTTATTCGCCCTCGTACCCGCTTGGCCGACTTGAAATCCAAGATAGGGCGGACGAGACAACAGGCGCGAGAGTCCTTTCTGTCTTTTCGGATCCTGGTCGCAGAGCTGTCTCGCACGCCGCGTAAGTTGCCGGCGAGGCTGTATGATCGGCTTCGTGGTTATTGGGCAACTCGCCCTCGGCTAGTGACTGCAGGTCGCAATAAGATGCCGGCGGATCAGGCACCTGTCTCGGGTCTTAACGGTGGCAAGAAGCTCATCTGGTTCGGAAACGCGGGTTCGGACAGCTTTCAATCGGGCATACAAACCCTGACGCTCATTGCATCTGATCTGATCCGCCTTGCGCAGACGGTTGATTTCGAACTGGTCGTTATGAGTAGCCGCTCTGATGCTTATAGGACTTTGATAGAGCCACTCCCATTCCGGTCACGATTTGAGTTGTGGAGCCAGGAGGGCTGCTTTGAGGCTGTCAGGGCGAGTGATGCCTTCCTCATGCCCCAGATCGAGGATGAATTTTCAGAGTGTAAATCGGCCAATCGCGCGCTTCTGGCGCTTAGCTGCGGTACTCCGGTGATAGCTTCGCGTCTGATGTCTCTCGAGCCGTTAAAGGATTGCATCGTAACCGATGATTGGGAGGGCGGATTTCGACGGTATCTTCTCGATGAAGCGGCGACAGAGGCGGACATTGAGAAGGCAAGATCGATTATTGAGAAAGAATTCTCGGCAGAGGCTACTGGCCGGAAATGGCTCGAGCTTATGCGGCTGGAGAAGCCTCGGCCTGCCAAATCCCCGCGGATTGCTATATTCTTCCATCTTCTGCAGGACATTCATGTGCTGCTGCCAGTTGTGACGGCTTTGGTCGCCGACGCTGGCGAAGACATGAATGGCAACCGCCATGATGTGGATGTGGTGCTTCTGAAGTCGGTATACCTTCAACAGCCGGATATCGTGCGAGAGATCGTAAACACCGGTGCGCGTCTTCGTCTTCTCACGGAGGACACGGACGAGGGCAATCTGCGAGCGCTCGATGTGAAGTCCGCGTCCGTCCTTATCGTCGGTGCGGAGACTTCCTTGCGCCCACATCGATTGGTTCACGCGGCCGTGTTGAAAGCCAATGAACTCGGTATTCCAACGATATCCATGCAACATGGATTGGAAGCGCCGGGTTTATCCTACTTTGATGATCGCCATACCAGTGATGTGAAAATTGCGTCGTCATCCATATTCACCTATGGCGATCCTGCGCGACTGCCGAAGCAAGCATCATCTGATCTTGTGCGACGCTGCATTCCCGTAGGACGATTTGCGCCAAGCACGTCGCGGCACCTTGCGACGCTTCAGAGCAGCCTCGAGGCGATGAACCCTCGCCGCCTACCGGTGATCGCGATTTTTGAGAATCTGCATTGGCATCGGTATGAAGCCGATGGCTATCGCGGGCACTTCAGCGCGAATATCGAACGACTGGTGGACACGTTCAAGGATGTGTTTTTTGTCATAAAACCGCATCCGGCTGGCGTCTGGCTGCAAAAGAATCCCCGCATAACAACCCGGGCCAACGCGCTTCTACTGCACCGGGATGATCCCGGGTTCGCCGGTGTCACCGCCGCCGATTTACTCTCGGCCTCACTAGCGGCCATAACAACTCCCTCGACAGTTGCAGTAGATGCAACCCAGCTTTGCCGGCCGGTTCTGGTCTTTGCCAATACGTTGGATTTGCCTCTGTTTGAACCGCTCGAAATCGGTCGTTCCTATGAGGATATAGAGGCTTTTGTAACCCGTGCTCTTGACGGCAGTGCGACTATGGATGCCGTCAGCCGCTTCAAATCGTCCGCGTTGGCGGCGGGAAACGTTGCGTCCAACATCGTGTGTGAGATTGATCGCCTATTAGAAGATCGCACGCCAAAACCGCCACAAAACGAGCACTTTAGCGAGTGATACCTCGCCCACGGCTCATCATTCTCCGCGGCATCAAAAGCTGTCTATTCCCGCTAATTCCATTTGATCCGATGGCGGGTAAGAATGTATGAGTGAAACACGCAACTTATCGGATCCAGCAGGAAGGCGATTGACGATGCCGACTTTTATAACCCAGATCAACGATCTTGCTACCCGCAATCTGGATGATGACACCATCCGCGTATTTGTCGGAACGGACAGCTCGCAGATGCTTGCTGTCAACGTTCTGGAATACTCGATCAAGCGCCATACCAATGCAAAGGTTGAGGTCTTTGGAATGCTGGATTTGCCGGTGCCCGCACCGGTCGATCCGAGAAATGGTCAGCGTACGGGCTTCTCCTTTTCCCGCTTCACCATTCCAGCGCTGAATGGGTATAAGGGCAAGGCGATCTACATGGACGCCGACATGATCGTCATGAAAGACATCAAGGAATTGTGGAATATTCCCTTCGACGGCGCGAAGATCATTGTCCAGCAAGAGGTCAAGCACGCTGAGGTGACGACGGCGAAGGAGGGAGCGCCTGCCGCCCGTAAGAAGCAATGCGCTGTGATGCTGATCGATTGTGCCGCTTGCGCCTGGAAGGTCGAGGAGATCGTCCAGGGGATGGATGATGGCAAATACGATTACGATCAGTTGATGAGCCAATTCTGCATTCTCGAAGAAAACGAGGTCAAGTATGGCGTTCCATTCGAATGGAACTCACTTGAGCATTGGGACGTAAACACGCGCCTGCTGCACTACACCGACGTCTATACTCAGCCATGGACCTATAGTGGCCATCCACTCGGATACATCTGGTTCAATGAAGTGAACCGAATGGTTGCCGAGGGGCAGTTGGCGATGGATCAGATTAAGAAAGAGATCGATATGGGCTATTTCCGGCCCTCTCTGATCGCTGATCTCAAGTATCTCAATAAAATTCCGGGTTTTGCACGCAAGGCCTGGTACAATTATCACAAGGCCAATGATAAGCGCCTGGGATATGTTGCGCATAAGGAAGTGTACGAGGCCAAGCGTCTCCGTACCAAGGCCATCAAGGAATATGAGGCGAAACTGGCCGCCGAGAAGGCAGCCTGATTCCGACCCCGTTATGATGCCCAAGGAGATTCTTGATAGTGAAGCAAGACACAGTATTGGTCACCGGTGGCATGGGCTTCATCGGGAGGCGGCTCATTGCACGCCTGGCGCAGCGGCCAGACATTAAGTCCGTTGTCGCGCTCGACAACTTTCATCCCCAAGTCCACGGTGAGAAACCGGCTAAATCTATCGAGGGGGCGATTGTTGAAGAAGGATCGGTGTCAGACAGGGCTTTCTTTGAAGGGGTGCTTGAACGACACGATCCCGATCTGATTTTCCATCTTGCGGCCGAAACCGGGACCGGTCAGAGTTATCACGAAATTTCTCGATATTGTGATACCAACATCAATGGAACCGCCTATCTGATTGAAGGGTTGCGTAAGCTTCCCGACAAGACGAGACGGCTCGTTCTCGCCTCTTCCAGGGCAGTCTACGGGGAGGGCGCCTACAAATCGAGCGTCGGCGAAATCTTCACACCTAAGCCGCGTCCAAGCGAGACTATGTCTAAGGGGATTTTTGATCTCTACGACAGCGTTGGTGAAGCGGCTACCCCTGTCGCTACTCCTGAAGGCATTACTCTGCGTCCGTCAAGCATCTATGCTTCCACAAAGCTGATGCAGGAATACATATGCGTCCAAGGCCTCGACAACACGCGCATCCAACCCGTAATTCTCAGATTTCAGAATGTTTACGGGCCCGGGCAGAGTAGCCGGAATCCCTATACCGGTGTGCTCTCGATTTTTGGCCAGCAGATTTTAGACGGCAAGATTCTGAACATCTATGAGGATGGCGAGATCGTCCGCGATTTCGTTTACGTCGATGACATCGTCGAGGCGCTGATGCTTGCTGCCGTTGCTGGCAGCGCTGACAGTGAGCCGATAAATGTGGGAAGCGGCACTAGCACGACAATTCGTTATGCTGCTGAGTGCTTGCTCACCGAACTGGGCGCCAGCAAGGAAAACCTTCGCATTTCTGGCGATTTCCGACCAGGGGATGTCCGTTTTGCGCTTGCCGATAATACCCGGGCTCGGACTTTGTTAGGGTACGAACCGAAAGTGAGCCTGGAAACGGGCATCGCGCAGCTTGCCCGCCACATAAAATCAGAACGCACCCAAAGATAGGCCGACCATATGGCGAACTTGGACCCAATCCAGATATTTATTGGCACCGATGAATACCAGATGATTGGCGCGAAGGTGCTGGCTCACAGCATCACTTCGCGTACAAGTGCTCCGGTGAAGATTCACTATCTCAGCGATTATGCTGCTCCTTCGCCTCAGAATCCGGCACTAAGGTCCAAGACTGGCTTCAGTTTCACGCGTTTCATGATTCCGCAAATCTGCGGCTATGAGGGCCGGGCAATCTATCTGGATGCGGATATGCTGGTCTTTACCGATATCGCCGAATTATGGAATTGGCCGATGCCTGACGGGGTATCGCTTTTGTACGCTGAACAGCCGCCTGAACGCGGTCGTCGACCGCAATACAGCGTTTTCCTGGTAGACTGCGCCAAAGCGCGCTGGGCTGCCAAGGAGCTAATGCAAAAGCTCGATACTGGTGTCTATGACTATCATTCTCTGGTCTACGAATTCTCTCATATGTCTGCCGACGAAAAGGCGATGATCTTGCCGTTCCGATGGAATGCGCTCGAATACTATGACAGTGGCGAGACGAGCCTTATCCACTTCACCGATATGAATCGCCAGCCATGGGTAGAGCCGACCAATCCTAATCGAGACGTGTTTTACGCGGCAGTGAACGCTGCGCTGGACGCAGGTGCTGTTACATTGGCGGATATCAATCAAGCTATCGACAAAGGCTATATCCATCCTGCATTCCCGAAATGGATCGGCCGTTCGAAATCTTCAAGTTTCTTCCGCGATTTGTTCTGGCCTGCCCCTTATCTGCGCCTGCTGCCCGTTCAACATCGCATTCTCGCCCGTCTTAAGCGGTTACCGTCCTTGCTCTGAAATGTTCGATCGCGGTTGGGCGCCGCCTTCATACGGTTCGCTGCTTGATTGGCCCATACAAAGCCCACGTCACCGCCGGAGCGAAAGAGTGGGGCGAGGAACGGCACGAGTACTCACCTTTCTGCTATTTGACCTCTTCTCAAGCCGGTAAAACGGTGGCCCCTTTTCGCATTCGTTGCACAGATGCCGACCGAAATCGTGCGGGGTGGACTTGGAAAGTGAAAAGGTCTAACGCAACTTCATGATCAGAAGAGCGATAAACCTCGTTGAAAACAGCGTGCTCGAGTCGGCAAAACGCACGGTAGAGACCGAAAGACGCGGTCTTGAAGCGCTCGAACAGGCCTTTGACGATGGCTTGGCCGGTCCTTTCACACGGGCCGTCGAAGTCATCGGCGACATCTCCGGACGCGTCATCGTCACCGGCGTCGGCAAGAGCGGGCATATCGGCGCCAAGCTGGCGGCGACATTCGCCTCAACGGGAACGCCCGCCTTTTTCGTGCATGCGGCGGAGGCCAATCACGGCGATCTCGGCATGATTGCGCGCGACGACGTCGTCTTGGCGATTTCCAAAGGTGGCGAGAGCGCCGAGCTCAAGAGTATCATTTCCTTCACGCGGCGCTTCTCCATTCCGCTGATCGCGATCACCTGCAGCGAAGGGTCCTCGCTGGCGACCGCCGCCGATATCGTCCTGCTGATGCCGAACGAGCAGGAGGCCTGCCCGAATGGGCTGGCGCCGACGACCTCGACGCTGATGCAGCTTGCAATCGGCGACGCGCTGGCGGTGGCGCTCCTGGAGGCGCGCGGCTTTACCGCTACGGATTTCCACGTCTTCCATCCCGGCGGCAAGCTGGGTGCGAGCCTGATGCATGTCGCCGATGTCATGCATACCGGCGAGCGGCTGCCGCTCGTTGCCAAGGGCACACCGATGCCGGAGGCGATCACCGTGCTGTCGCGCAAGCATTTCGGCTGCGTCGGGGTGCTGGATGAAGATGGGCGGCTCTGCGGCATCGTCACCGAAGGCGACATGGCGCGCAATCTGACGCGCAATCTTTCAGAGCTTGCCGTCGACGATATCATGACGCGGACGCCGAAGACGGTGAAGCCGACGGTGCTGGCGACCGCAGCACTGGCGCTGCTCAACCAGCATCACATCGGCGCGCTGATCGTCATCGACGATGACAGCCGGCCGGTCGGGCTGGTGCACTTCCACGACCTGCTGCGGATCGGCGTCGCCTGATCAGGCTCGTTTGTTCAGACGGGCTCGACTCTGAGGTCGCGGCCATTGCCAGCAGAATCGCAGTTGGTCGCGCTATAGAAGGCGCTTCTGGCCATAATCCGTGGGAGGCGCGATCTTGCTATCGAACGTGCGGAATTGCAGGGAACTGCATTGCAAGCACCCGCAACATCACATGGGCAAGTTTGCTGCCCTACGCCTGGTCGCCACGTTGATTCAACCGAGAAAAATTTTTGGCTGGGGAACCTGGATTCGAACCAAGATTAACGGAGTCAGAGTCCGTCGTTCTACCATTGAACTATTCCCCAGCAGTTGCCGCCGAAGCATGGCTTGGCTGCTGTGCGGCGCTTATAACCAAAAGCGGGCGGATTGCAAATAGCCGATTTGAAAAAATTCAGTGCGGTGCGGAAGAGGTGAAACCACCCGCAAACCCCCGTCCAAAAAAGAATTTGGCGATTTCGGCGGGCGCTGATATTCTTGCCGCAACGCAAAAATCGAATGAGCGCCTGCTGCATATCTCAAGACTTGCGCGGCGCGGTGGAAAAACAACGTGGAAGACCCCGAAGGCGGCGCAAAGCCGCAATTTGACGGGGCGTCGGCGGCAGGGCGCAAGGACGGCAAGAAGTCCAGGCGCCGCAAGGGCAAACGTAGTGGGCAATCCCGCAACGCGGCTCATCCCGCTTCGCATGAGCCTTCCGGCGGTGCCGGACAGCCAGCGCGCCCGATGGAAGATGCAGCCGGTAATCCGGCCCGCAAGCGCAAGCGTCGCCGTCGTGGCGGCCAAGGTGCTGCGCAGGATGGTTCACTTCAACCTCATGTGATGGAACAGGCCGGAGCGGCAGATCATGCCGCCCGGTCCGATGGCGATTCGGCGCCGAGCCGCCGCAACCGCCGGAAGCATCGCGGCAAGCGCGGTCTTCAGGGCCGGCCGCTGACATCGGCAAAACCATCAGGTGTCTCGCAACAGGAACGCCGCGCGGAAGAGACGGCGCCCGGTGTCGAACTGCGTGAAACGTTGAATGGCGCGAACGCCAACCGCAGGGGCCGCCAGGAAAGCCATAGCAATCCCGCGCATCAGGGGGATCGCCAGGCCGGCGAGCATGCTTGGCCGGAGGAGCTCTATGCCGCTCTCGATCTCGGCACCAACAATTGCCGTCTCCTCATTGCCCAGCCGACCCGTCCGGGACAATTTCGCGTTGTCGATGCTTTTTCCCGCATCGTGCGCCTCGGCGAAGGCCTAGCGGCCAGCGGCCGTCTGTCCGACGAGGCGATGGAGCGGGCGATCGAGGCGTTGAGGATCTGCGCCTCCAAGCTCAGGAACCGGGAGATCCGCCGCATGCGGCTGATCGCCACCGAAGCCTGCCGCCAAGCCGTCAATGGCGAGGAATTCCTCAGTCGGGTCGTTGCCGAAACCGGCCTCGCGCTCGAGATCATCGATCGCGAGACCGAGGCGCGGCTTGCCGTCTCCGGCTGCTCCTCGCTGGTCGGTCGCGAGACGCGCTCCGTCGTGCTGTTCGATATCGGCGGCGGTTCGTCGGAGATTGCCGTCATCCGTATCGGCGACAATCGCTTCAGCCGCCTCGCCAATCACATCACCCACTGGACCTCGCTGCCGGTCGGCGTTGTCACGCTGTCGGAGCGCCATGGCGGGCACGACGTCACGCCGGAGGCTTTCGAAGGCATGGTGCGCGAAGTCGAAGGCATGCTCGGACACTTCGATTGCCCGGAGATCGAGGTCGCCCAGACCGGCGACTTCCATCTGATCGGCACGTCTGGCACGGTGACGACGCTTGCCGGCGTCCATCTCGATCTGCCGCGTTATGACCGGCGCAAGGTCGATGGCATCTGGCTGTCCGATGACGAGGTCTCCGCCATGCAGGCAAAGCTTCTCTCCTGGGATTTCGCAAGCCGCGCCGCCAATCCCTGCATCGGGCCTGATCGGGCCGATCTGGTGCTTGCTGGCTGCGCCATTCTCGAGGCGATCCGCCGCCGCTGGCCAAGCCCGCGCATGCGCGTTGCCGATCGTGGCTTGAGGGAAGGCCTGCTCACAGACATGATGGCCGATGACGGCGTGTGGCGGCGCAACCGTAACCGCCGCGGCCAGCGCGCGAGATAGGAAGAAGGCATGACCAAGGCACCGATCGCGGGAAACCGCACCGGCCGCAAGCTCGGCCAGCGCGTCAAAAACAAGAAGATGAAGGCCTCCTCCCGCCAATGGCTGGAGCGCCACCTCAACGATCCCTATGTGCAGCGCGCCCAGCTCGAAGGCTATCGCGCCCGTGCCGCCTTCAAGCTGCTGGAGATCGACGAAAAACATCATATCCTGCGCGGCGCCAAGCGCATCATCGATCTCGGCGCTGCGCCGGGCAGCTGGTCGCAGATCGCAGCCAAGGTCACCGGCTCGACGGATGATGATATTCGTGTGGCCGCGATCGATTTCCTTGAGATGACCCAGCTGCCGGGGGTCAAGATCCTGCAGCTCGATTTCCTCGATCCCAGTGCGCCGGAAAAGCTGCTGGAGGCCGTCGGCGGCACGCCCGATCTTGTCATCTCAGACATGGCGGCGCCAACCACTGGCCACCACCGCACCGACCATCTGCGCACCATGCATCTCTGCGAAGTCGCGGCACATTTCGCCGTCGAAGTGCTCCAGGAAGGCGGACATTTTCTCACCAAGACCTTCCAGGGTGGCACCGAGCGTGAGCTGCTCGCCATGCTGAAGCAGAACTTCCGCCAGGTCGTCCATGTCAAGCCGAACTCGTCGCGCGCCGAATCGGTCGAGATGTTCCTGCTGGCCAAGGGGTTCAAGGGGCGCAAGGCCGAAGGCGACGCTGAAGAAGCTTGATCTTCGTGCCGGTCCTGACGGATGATGGCGATCGACTGCATAGCTCCTTAAAACGCTGTCGATTTAAGGATGAGATATGCAGCAATGGAAAGCGTTGCCGCGTCCTTTGCGTATCTGAAAGGGCGCGCGGCGCTGTCAGGATTTGAACCGCTGATCCCATGCTTCTTTACGTCACGCTCGGAACCAACGACCTTTATCGCGCAGGGCATTTTTATGATGCCGTGCTGTCTGTGCTCGGTTACCGCCGCCAGCGCTCTTCCGAAGAGGAAATCGGCTATGCCGCCGAGGGCGATACCCGCTGCCGCTTCTGGGTGGTGACGCCCTTCAATCGCCGCCGGGCGACCTCAGGCAATGGCGCCATGGTGGCGCTCGCAGCCGAAACACGGGCGGATGTCGACGCCTTCCATGCGGCAGCGATCGCGGCAGGCGCCGTGGATGAAGGTGAACCCGGCCTGCGCGCCTACCATGCCCATTTCTATGCCGCCTATGTCCGTGACCTCGACGGCAACAAGCTTTCTGCCGTCTGCGAAAACCCGGAGTAACGGCGCCTAAACCGTCGCAATCTTTCAGATTCGCTCCTCGCGCTTCAGTCTTTGTTTCCACGCATGTCGTTACCGCAAAACCGCTGCACGCTTTTGCGCGACATGCTCTATTTCACCGCGTGCTGTTCGGCTTCAACAGTTGCTGCCGTCATCGTCTTCAAACGGTGGCCGGAAACGAGCGCACCGGCATTGCGGTCCATCCGGATGAAGGGAATGGTCGCAATCACCGTCAGTCCGGCAATGATGTAGAAGGCAAGGTGGAAATCGGCCACCTGCAGTGCTTCGCCGCTGATGTAGATCGAGCTCTCCAGGATCGCGGCGGCGACCGCAACACCGAGCGCCAGGCTGACCTGCTGCATCACCGAGCTCATCGATGTCGCCTGGCTGGCTTCGGCATCATCGATGTCGGCGAAGGCAAGCGCATTGACGCCGGTGAACATGAAGGAGCGGGAGAAGCCGCCGAGCAGCAGCACGCCGATGATGACGAGGTGCGGCGTCGACGGCGTGAACAGGCCGGTGATGACAGTCACCAGGGTGGTTACCCCGGCGGCGCCGAGAAGCGTGGTGCGGAAGCCGGCGGCGGCAAAGACCCGCTTCGCCATGAACTTGGTCGTGATCGCCCCGATCGCCCCGGCAAAGGTGATGAGGCCGGATTGGAACGGCGTCAGCCCGAAGCCGAGCTGCAGCATCAACGGCGTCAGGAAGGGCATGGCGCCAACGCAAATGCGAAACAGCGTGCCGCCCAAGGTGGAGGCGCGGAACGTCGGGTTCTTGAACAGGTTGAGGTTGAGGATCGGCGCCGGGTGCCGCTTGGCATGGCGCACGTAGAGGAGGCCGCAGCTGAGGCCGATCAAGGTGGCGGTGACGCCGATGATCGGGGGCAGGGCCGGCAGACTGACCACCGACAGGCCGAAGACGACGCCCGCAGCCGATAGCGAGGTCAGCACGAAACCGGTGAAATCGAGCCGCGGCGGCGCCGTCGCTTCCACCTCCGGCAGGAAGATCGTCGCAAGCCAGATGCCGATAATGCCGACCGGCACGTTGATCAGGAAGATCCAGTGCCAGCTGAAATAGGTGGTGATGAAGCCGCCGAGCGGCGGTCCTGTAAGCGGGCCGACAAGTGCGGGGATGGTGAGCAGCGCCATGGCCGAGACCAGATCGCTGCGCTTCGTGGTGCGCACCAGCACGAGACGGCCGACCGGGGTCATCATCGCGCCGCCCATGCCCTGCAGGAAGCGGGCAAACACGAATTCGACGAGGTTGGACGAGATCGCGCAGAAGATCGAGCCGATGACGAAGACGGAGATGGCAAGCCGGAAGATCTTCTTGGCGCCGAACCTGTCGGCCATCCAGCCGCTGACGGGGATGAACACCGCCAGCGCCACCATGTAGGAGGTCAGCGCGAGCTTCAGCGTGATCGGCCCGACATGCAAATCACTAGCGATCGCCGGCAGCGCCGTCGAAATGACGGTCGAGTCCATCTGTTCCATGAAAAGGGCGACGGCAAGGATCAGCGGGACGATGCGATTCATAGGCGGGAGCCTTGATGGGGCAGCGGATTGGAGCTGGAAAGGCTCGTGCTGTTTAGTCCCAGCTGCGGGTTATGCCAATCCCCAAATCCGGGTCGACGACACGTTTGCTTCACGTCTGCGTGAGACGGCTTGCGCATCAACGTTGCGTGTCAAGATTGAGATATGTCGACTCCGCCGGGCATGAAAACCTGGCGGAACTGACATCGGGGGCCGTGCGGCGACGCACCGCACGTCATAAGAGGATGGACATATGGCAATTTCATCGGGAATAAAGCGGCGCACCCTTTTTGCCGCGGGCCTTGGCCTGCTGGCGGCGCCGGCAATTTTTAAAGAGAGGGCCGAAGCGGCCGCAACTGGAGACAGCAATCATATGGATGGAACGCCTTTGCCCGAGGTCAATCAATTCAAGCTCGGTTCCTATAAGTTCACCGTCGTCCGCGATGGCACCAGCATTGTCGAAAAGCCCTATGAAACCTTCGGCACCAATCAGGACCCCGAAACCGTCAAGGCGTTGCTGACCGCAAACTTCCTGCCGGCCGACAAGTTCATGAATGGCTATACGCCGGCCCTTATCGATACCGGTTCGGATGTCATCCTCGTCGATACCGGCTTCGGCGCCAGCGGCCGGGCACGTGGCGCCGGTCAACTGACCGAAGGCCTGAAGGCGGCGGGATATTCAACCGACGACGTCACGCTGGTGGCGCTCACCCATCTGCACGGCGATCATATCGGCGGTCTGATGGAAGACGGTGCGGCTGCCTTCAAGAATGCCCGCTATGTCGTCGGCCAGGCCGAATATGATTTCTGGTCGGACAAGGCACGTGAGGGCACGCCGGCCGAAGGCGGTCACAAGGCGGTGCTTGCCAATGTGGTGCCGCTCGCCGAAAAGACCACTTTCATTAAGGAAGGGGACAGTTTCGCGCCCGGCATAACGGCGATGCTGGCGGCCGGCCACTCACCGGGGCATATGGTGTTCCACGTCGAATCCGAGGGCAAGCGCCTTGTACTCACCGGCGATACGGCCAATCACTATATCCTGTCGCTGCTGCGGCCGGATTGGGAAGTGCGCTTCGACATGGACAAGACGCAGGCGGCGGCCACGCGCCGCAAGATCTTCGAGATGATTGCGAGCGAGAAGATCGCCTTCCTTGGCTATCACATGCCGTTCCCGGCGGTAGGCTTCGTCGAAAGGCAGGATGGCGGTTATCGCTTCGTGCCGAAGACCTATCAGTTCAACATCTGATCCGAACCGGTTCAGCCTTTCACGGAAGCGCTGGACCGCTCTAACGTCTTGTTTTTATGCAATTCCGAACGGAAAAGCGCTTACAGCGCCGCGCGTCTTTTCAGACGCGCAAAGGACGCTGTAACACTTTCAATCCTCGCATCGAGCTTCCGAAAATCGATTCCGATTTTCGGGCCGATGCGCTGGCGCTTTTCCTGCAATGCTCTTGGCGCATGGCACCCATGACGAGCCCGGCGGACATGCCGGGCTTTTTGCTATTTCCTTCCTGTCATAGACGTGTTACCAGCCCTCGCCAACTTCCAAGCAACCCATGCAGACCGCCGGGGCGGACGATTCGTTTCCGGACAGGGTCGCATTTTTATTAAATGAAGGAATTTGGCCATGGCACGCATCATTGAAACGGCAACCGGCGCAGACGCGCTTACCTTCGACGACGTGCTGCTGCAGCCGGGACATTCCGAGGTCATGCCGGGCCAGACGAATATCTCCACCCGCATCGCCCGGGATTTCGAACTCAACATCCCGATCATCTCATCAGCCATGGATACCGTCACCGAGAGCCGCCTGGCGATCGCCATGGCCCAGGCCGGCGGCCTTGGCGTCATTCATCGCAACCTGACGCCGATCGAGCAGGCCGAGCAGGTCCGGCAAGTGAAGAAATTCGAAAGCGGCATGGTTGTCAATCCGGTGACGATCGGCCCCGATGCGACGCTTGCCGATGCGCTCGGGCTCATGAAATCCTACAGCATTTCCGGCATCCCTGTCGTGGAGAAGTCCGGCCGCCTCGTCGGGATCCTGACCAACCGCGACGTCCGCTTCGCTACCGATCAGGAACAGAAGATCCATGAGCTGATGACCAAGGACAAACTGGTCACCGTCAAGGAAAACGTCGATCAACAGGAGGCCAAGCGCCTGCTGCATTCGCATCGCATCGAGAAGCTGCTGGTGGTCGATACCGAAGGCCGTTGCGTCGGCCTCATCACCGTCAAGGATATCGAGAAGTCGCAGCTGAACCCGAACGCTTCCAAGGATGCGCAGGGCAGGCTTCGCGCTGCCGCCGCCATCAGCGTCGGCGATGATGGCTTCGAGCGCGCCGAGCGGCTGATCGAGGCCGGCGTCGACCTTCTGGTCGTCGATACCGCCCATGGCCACTCGCAGCGCGTCCTTGATGCCGTCACGCGCGTCAAGAAGCTTTCCAACTCGGTGCGGATCATGGCCGGCAACGTCGCCACCTATGACGGCACCAGGGCGCTGATCGATGCCGGCGCCGATGCCGTCAAGGTCGGTATCGGTCCGGGTTCGATCTGCACGACGCGCATCGTCGCCGGCGTCGGTGTGCCGCAGCTCGCCGCCATCATGTCGGCGGTGCAGGCCGCGAATGATCAGGACGTGCCCGTCATCGCCGATGGCGGCATCAAGTTCTCCGGCGATCTTGCCAAGGCGATTGCCGCCGGCGCTTCCGCCGTCATGATCGGCTCGCTGCTTGCCGGCACCGATGAGAGCCCGGGCGAGGTCTATCTCTACCAGGGACGCTCCTTCAAGGCCTATCGTGGCATGGGCTCCGTTGGCGCCATGGCCCGCGGCTCGGCCGACCGTTACTTCCAGGCCGAGGTGCGAGACACGCTGAAGCTTGTGCCTGAGGGCATCGAAGGTCAGGTGCCGTACAAGGGACCGGTTTCGGGTGTTATCCACCAGCTCGCCGGCGGCCTCAAAGCGGCCATGGGCTATGTCGGCGGCAAGGACCTCAAGGATTTCCAGGACCGCGCCACGTTCGTGCGCATCTCCGGTGCCGGTCTTCGCGAAAGCCACGCCCATGACGTGACGATCACCCGCGAGAGCCCGAACTATCCGGGCGCCGGCCTCTGATCATGAAGGCGGGCAGCCGGATTCCTCTCTGGATCGTCGCGCTGCTCGCAGCCCTCTGTCTTGCCGTGCTCGCCTGGACGACCTTCGGCTTCGTCGTTCCGTTCAAGCACGAAACCGGCCAGGCGGTGCTCGATACCTATTTCGCCGGTTACGACGAGTCTGCGGTCTTCCATATGCAGAAGCTGCTCGATGAGAACGAGACGGCGACCAGGTTGCTGCGCGCCATGTATTTCGGGCCGGAGCTGATCTTTCCGGCATTGCTGACGGCGCTGCTGTTTCTCGCCTTCCTCAAGCTCGGTCCCGGCGGCGCATGGTTCGGCCGATCGGCGCATCCGCTCGTCGGCAAGGCGGTCTACCTGCTGCCGTTCATCTACGGCATCGCCGATTACGGCGAGAACATCTCGAGCCTGATCGCCTTCGGCGATGGTACGCCCTCAGGCCTTGCAACACAGCTGCTGCCGTGGATGACGCGGCTGAAATTCGCAAGCCTTGCTATCTGCTTCATCCTCATCGCCCGGCTCGCCATCGCCCGCTGGCTCTCACCGCGCCAAGACTAAGGGTGCTATCAGCCTGTCCACCGCCACGTCGGATTTGAAAGCCGCGCCACCATGAAATCCGAGAGCACCTCCACCTTCGCAGGCCGAGCCCGGGCAGAGGGCGTGACGAAATAGAGTGCTCCGCTCGGCAGCGTCCAGTCGGCGAGGATCGCTTTCAACCTGCCATCGGCGAGATATTCATGCGCCATGAATTCCGGCAACTCTACAATTCCAAGGCCGTGCAGCGCCATCGGAATCAAGGCTTGCGAATTGGTGGAGCGCAACGGACCGGCCGGCACGACAACTTCCTCTTCGCCTGCCTTATTGCGAAAGCGCCAGACGTCCTGGCGCGGCCGATAGGCGTACCCTAGGCAATGGTCAGCCTTAAGCTCGCGCGGATGCCGCGGCGCACCGTATCTATCGAGGTACGCCGGTGCAGCGAGAATGAACGGAGCGACCGCTGTCAGCCTCCGGGCGACCAATGAGGAATCCGGCAGAACGGCAATTCTCAGGGCAGCATCGAAACCGTCTCCCACCAGGTCGACGATGGCGTCGCTCATATGCAGGTCGATAGAAATATCGGGATAGAGGTCGAAAAAGTCGGGCAGGATCGGCGCCAGCCAGCGTGTGCCGAAGGCCATCGGCACGGCAAGCCGGATAAGCCCCCGCGGTTGGCTGGACAGCTCGCGCGCTGCATTTTCCGCAGCCTCTGCCTCCGCATAGAGCCGCGAGGCACTGTCGACCAATCGCAAGCCGAAATCCGTCAGCGCCAGTTGCCGCGAGGTGCGGTTGAAGAGCCGTGCGCCAAGTCTCTCCTCCAGCCGGCTGACAGCCCGCGAAACGGTAGGCACAGACACACCGAGCGTCCTAGCGGCGCGGGCGAAAGAACGCTCTTCTGCGACCTTGGCGAACATTGCGAGGCCTTCGAAATCCGGAAATTTCGTCATTTCATTCCTGCAATAATAGCTTTCATTTCTTTCTATTTCGAAACGTTCGTCGCGTCCATATCTCAGCCTTGGTCGAACAACAGGAGACGACAATGACACAGAGGTTGAGTGGAAAGATTGCAGTGATTACTGGCGCAACGTCGGGCATCGGTCTTGCGACTGCCAAGCGTTTCGCCGCCGAAGGCGCCCAGCTTTTCGTGACCGGCCGGCGCAGGGACGTGCTCGACGCGGCCGTTGCGGAGATAGGGGGTAAGGTTGTTGGCATCCAGGCGGACTCGGCAAAGCTGGCGGACCTTGACCGGCTCTATGACCGCGTGAAAGCCGAAGCCGGCCGGATAGATGTGTTGTTCGTCAATGCCGGCGGTGGTTCGATGCTGCCACTCGGCGAAATTACCGAAGAGCAGTATGACGACACGTTCGACAGAAATGTGAAAGGTGTTCTTTTCACCGTGCAAAAGGCGCTGCCGCTGCTCGGTCAGGGCTCATCGGTTATCTTGACGGGATCGACGGCGGGCTCGACGGGCACTCCGGCCTTCAGCGTCTACGCCGCCTCGAAGGCCGCGCTACGAAGCTTCGCTCGCAACTGGATCCTCGATCTCAAGGATCGCGGCATTCGTATCAATACGCTGAGCCCCGGTCCGACAAAGACAACCGGTCTCGTCGAACTCGCCGGCAAGGATGAGGTGCAACAGCAGGGCCTGCTCAATTATCTCGCAACGCAGGTGCCAATGGGGCGCGTCGGCCGCGCCGAAGAGATCGCCGCCGCCGCACTCTTTCTCGCTTCCGACGATTCGAGCTTCGTCACCGGTACCGAACTCTTTGCCGACGGCGGCGCCGCGCAGGTGTGATGAAGTCCGGCGGCCCGCCAGTTTTTGATGGCGGGCCGCCGACGCTGGTATCCCGATCGTCTTTCGACTAATGCTCGCGTCGAAATCGGAAGCGGAAAGGAAACGGCCACACATGACCGGCTATCAAATCTTCTGGCCACTCCTCGCCCATGTGGCCCTGGTCTATGGTCTTTATGCGGTTCTTGGGCTTCGGCGTGCAAAAATGGTCCGCGCCGGCACCATCGCGAAATCGGATTATCGCGAAAATCGTGACGAGCCGGCCGAAAGCCTTGTCGTCAAGAACTGCCTCGCCAACCAGTTCGAACTGCCTGTGCTGTTCTACGCCTGCTGCATTCTTCTTTATTTCACCGAGGCCGACAATCTCGTCGCCCTCGGCCTCGCCTGGGCCTTCGTCGCCCTGCGCTACGCCCACGCCGCCATCCATGTCACCAGCAACGACTTGCGTTATCGCAGCCCGATCTTCGCCGCCGGTTATTTGGCTCTGGCCGCCATGTGGGTCTGGCTCGCCATTTGGATGGCGATGGGGTGAAACGGCAGGCGAGTTGGCCCATCAACCATCATGCGGATTAGATCGCTTGGATCGGGTTGTGAGTCGATAAAGCCGCAGCCTAAAATCGCGATTACACACGCTTTTCCCGGCCGTTAAAATGCGAACGTTTCCATTTACGGCGGATGAAGACCTGCATGTCATATCGACCCGATGCGGTGATTTGGCACATGCCTTCCGCCGCGAACAAAAAGAATGGGAACGACATGGGCGCGGAAAGCATGGATCGGATAGGCCTGCGAAGGAAGCCGAAGCAGGAACGCAGCATCCAGAGGCTGGACCTCATTCTCGCCGCCGCCGCCAAGATCATCGCCGAAAAGGGCGTCAGCGCCATGCGGATGACGGAGCTCGCCGCCGCCGCCAAGGTGCCGATCGGTTCGGTTTACCAGTATTTCCCGGAGAAGGCGGCGATCGTCAAAGCCCTGTTCGACCAGCACGCCTCGGCGATCCAGGCGAAGATGGCGGCGATGTTCACCGGCGTACAGTCACTTGATCAGGCGCTGGATGTCGTCTGCGCCACCATCGACTGGTATTACGATTCCTACCACAACGATCCCGTCTATCTCGGCGTCTGGATGGGAACGGAGACCGATCAGGATCTGTTACAGCTGAATATCGAGCATAGCGGTCACGTCGCCGGCATCTTCCGTGACGCCGTGCGCCAACTGGCTCCCGACCTTTGCGACGAAGAAATGTATGCGCGCACTTACCTGTTCAGCCACCTGATCGGCGCCGTCATCCGGCTTGCCGCCGTGAGCGAGGAGGCCCTAGCGCGGCGTATGCTCGATGAGTGGAAGCGCGTCATCCGCGCCTCCCTTTTCACCGCGACCGTGTCGCGCGCCGCCTGAGAGTTCTTACCAGCTTGGGACCATATTGGCCGCCTTCAGCCGCGGATAAAGGCGCGCCTGAGCGGATTTGACATCCGCTTCGAGCGTGTCGTCGACGACAGTGGGCGTGATATTGTCGAGGCAGGCGGTGATATGTGCCGTGATCGCGTTCATCAGCGAGAGCGAAACGCCAGGCCGCTTCATGATGCCGATCTGCACCGGCGGCAGCGCCGGGAAGCCGTCCGCCTGGCTCAGCACCTTCATGCCCGTCCGCAGCGCCGATTCCGGCATCACCGAAACCGCCATGCCGGCAAGCACGGCGGCGGCAACGACGGTGCAGGACCAGCTGGTGAACAGGATCTGGTGCTCGCGTCCCACAGCATCGAGCGCCGAGCAGGCGAGCTGGCGCCACAGGCAGTCGCGCCGGCCGACG
>NZ_JALBGX010000043.1:0-52556 GCF_023006465.1 Rhizobium sp. PRIMUS64
CGGCCGCAGCACCCGTGGCTGCATCCATCGAAACCGCTGTTGCCGGGCTGCCGGTTGCGACAGCCGATGCGAATTCGGAGGCGGCGGTGCCGACCTTGCGCGCTAGTTCGGCGGCCAGCCGGGCGACCACCTCAGGAGCCATGTTGGAGCTGCGCAGCATCTCCAATTGCTGCTTTGCCTCTTCGAGCTTGCGTTGCGCCTTCGCCTTGGCCTCGTCTCCCGAGTTCGCCAAGGTTTGGCGCATCTGCTGCAGCGCCTGGGTGGCGCGCTGCAGCTTCAGCACGCCTTGATCGGTCTCGCTTCCAGCAGCTGAAATGGCTGCCGTCGAAGACGCGCCGCGCAAGATGATGGAGGCAGACGTGGTTGCGACCTGCATGGACAATCCCCCGATTTTTAATCGGGCCCCCGATTGCAATTCGGGCGCATTCTGCAACGTCAGACTTGCGTGGACCTGTGTCTTGGCGATTGGGGAAGCGCGGCGGCCAGCTGCTGCATCGTCTCCTCGAATAGAGGCGCTCCGCCGGGTGCCCAGCCGAGCGCGCGGATTTTCGCCGTGCTCATGGGGATGAGCGCGGCGCTATCGGCAGGGGCCGGCAGCGCATGCCGACAGCCCGTCTCGCGACAGATGGGTGAAAGGATATCGCGCGTGTCGACTGACATGTCTGAGACGTTGAAGACCTCGCCGGAGATGCGGGTGCTTTCCGTCTCCAGCATCAGCCTCACCGCCCGACCGAGGTCGCGGCCGTGAACTTCCGTTCCCCGACGGGCAACAACCGGCCGGCCGGCGAGGTAATCGGCGATGAGACCGTCCCATTTGTTCGGCGAGAGATCGCCATAGACGCCGGTTGCCCTCAGGCTTACGCCGGCAAAACCCGGCGTGGAGAGGTGGTCAAGGGCGCGTTCGGCATCGAGCTTGACCTGGCCGTAAAGTGTTTCAGGCTTGGCCAGCATCGTCTCCGTCAGTTCGGTTCCCTCGGGATGGTCGCCATAGGCGGCGCGGCTGGACAGGAAGACGCAGCGGCGCGTGCCGGCGCGTTTGGCGGCTTCGAAAAGCCGGACGGTGCCGTCGAGGTTCAACCTGTGGAAGGTCTTCGGATCGTCGCCCTCGCCGCCACGATACTTGCCCGGAACATGGCTGAAGGCGGCGTGGACGAAGAAGTAAGCGTCGTCGAAGACGTCGATCTGATCCTTGTCGGGATCGAGCGAAAGCGCCGCGAACTCGACCGGGCGAGAGAAGAGGCGAGGCAGCGGCGCGCGGCGCCCGCCGACGATCACCTGATATCCGGCGGCCAGCAGTTCCTCGACGACATACCGGCCGACGAGACCCGTTCCACCCGATACCAGTACCTTCATGCTGCCCCTTCCGGATTGTCCAGCGCCGAGATCTCAGGCACATCGCCGCCATCGTGGAAACGGTGCCACAGATCGATCAAAGGTTGTAGTCGCGCTGCCTTGGGATGATCCTTTTCCCACGGTTTTTCATACTGGTAGTGCAGGATCGAAATGCTCTTCCAGTCCCAAAGCTCCGGCATGGTGAACCATACATATTGCAGCATGTTGAAATAAACCGGCAGGCCGTGCCAATCCGGGAAGAACGTCTCGAGAAAGGTCTGATCGGTGCGCCGCCAGAAGGCGTCCCGCCTGTCGAGCCTTTCGAGCATGTGCCGGAATGTGTCATGCGAGGGCGTCGCGACGAAAACGCCGGAATTCATGCGGCGGAAGTCGGCGAGGCTTTCGTAGACATTGGGGGCGGCTGACAATTCCGGATAGAGGAAGAGCCTGTCGACGTTCTTCAACACGAGGGCGTCGGCGTCGATGAAGACGCAGCGCTGGTATTCGACGAGCTGCCAGAGCCTGAGCTTGCAGAAATTGTCGAGCGGCGAATGGAAATCCGGTTTGCGACCCTTGGTGAAAGGGGCTGTCGAATGGAGCTGGCCACGCGCATGGCGTTCGTTGAAGGCGGCAGACAGCGGCAGATGCTCGACCGCGATCAGGCGGCAGTCGAGTGCTGTCAGGGGCAAAAGAGCGGCAGCATCGACGCCGCCGGTGTGGAGAATGACGATGTCAGCCCCGGTGCCGGTTCGGCGCAAGGAGCGGGCAAGCGCGGTTGCGCCCATGGCGTAGTCGGCATTGGTGACGAGTGTGACATAAGCGAAACGGGCGGGTATGCCGCTGGCGCTCGTCATATTGCGGGACTCACGAGACGGATTTCAGCCGCTTGCCTTCCGGATCGTGATTGATCGTCGCGGCGATGTCCTTGGTCCAGGCGGAGACGGCCGGAACGCGGGCGCGGTCGACGCGATAGGCGAATTTCTTGGCGACGTCGACGATTTCGCCGAGCAGGCCCGCTTCCAGCGTGATCGGGTCGAGGCCGAGATCGCGGAATTTTTCGTTCCGGACGATCAACTCGTTCTCTGCGGCTTCCTTGCGCGGGTTGGGCAACCAGGCAATGTTGGCGCCGCTCATCCTGGCGATCATCTCGGCGAGGTCGCGCACCCGGTGGGTTTCCGTCATCTGGTTGAAGATCTCGACGCGGGCGCCGCGCGCCGGCGGATTTTTCAGCGCCAGTTCGATGCAGCGCACCGAATCCTGGATATGGATGAAGGCACGGGTCTGACCACCGGTGCCGTGCACCGTCAGCGGGTAGCCGATTGCCGCCTGGATGAGGAAGCGATTCAGCACCGTGCCGTAATCGCCGTCGTAGTCGAAACGGTTGATCAGCTGCGCATGGCGGCGCGTCTGCTCGGTATGCGTGCCCCAGACGATGCCCTGGTGCAGATCGGTGACCCTCAGGCCATCATTCTTTGCATAGAACTGGAAGAGAAGCTGATCCAGGCACTTGGTCATGTGATAGATGGAGCCGGGATTGGAGGGGTAGAGGATTTCCTGGTTGACCGTCTCGCCACCTGAAGTTTCGATGCCGACCGGCAGGTAACCTTCGGGGATCGCCGCCCCGACCGTCGAATAGCCGTAGACGCCCATTGTGCCGAGATGGATGAGATGGGCATCGAGATTGAGTTCCGTCAGCGCGTTCAGCAGGTTGTGCGTGGCGCTGACATTGTTGTTGACGGTGTAGTTCTTGTGGCGGTCGCTCTTCATCGAATAGGGCGCGGCCCGCTGTTCGGCGAAATGGATGACGGCATCCGGGCGGTGTTCGAAAAGCCAGTTTTTCAGGAGTTCGTAATCCTTGGCGAGATCGATCAGATTGAAGTGGATGCGGCGTCCGGTTTCGGCATGCCAGATGCGGGTACGCTCCTGGATCGAATCCATCGGGGTCAGCGACTGAACGCCAAGTTCGGTGTCGATCCAGCGGCGCGAGAGATTGTCGAGGATATGGACGTCGTGACCGGCATCGGAGAGATGCAGCGAGGTTGGCCAACCAATGAAACCGTCTCCGCCCATAACCGCAATCTTCATCGCATCGTCTCCTGATTGGTCGCTCATTATCGGGAATAGTTAGGAATTGTGACAATCATTCAATGCTTGCCTGTCCGGAAGCGTTGCGCCAAACAGGGCACCTCAGTTTGGAGAAAATTATGACGGAACGCCCTTTTTCCATTTCGGGAGAGCTGACGGAAGCCGGACACCGCCTCGTTCAGCGGGTCTATTATGAAGATACGGACTTTTCCGGCCTGGTCTATCACGCCCGCTACCTGCATTTCCTGGAGCGCGGCCGTACCGATTATCTGCGCTGCCTCGGCGTCGAGCAGCGCGAACTCGTCAGCGCCGATGAGGAGGGCCTCGTTTTCGTTGTCCACCGCATGGAGATCGACTTCAAGAGCCCGGCGCGCATGGACGATGTGCTGACGATCCTGACACACACGGAGAAAGCCGGCGGCGCCAAGATGGTGCTCAATCAGCAGATCCGCTCGGGCGAGACGCTGCTGATCGCCGCCAAGGTGATCATCGCCGTCATCAACGCCCGGGGGCGGCCAAGGCGGTTGCCGGAAACACTGGCAGCGAAATTCCTGGAAGGCAGCATGCCGCTATAGGCCGAATTGCCGAAAAATCGGACCTTGTCAAAACTTGAACTTTATGTGAAGGAATTCCCGCGCCGCAGGATGAGCGCTCTTTCGGCAGCCGGACCTTGCTCCGGTCAAGTAATCCATGGAACGAAATCTTCCAAATACAGGCTTACTGTCACAGTCCGGCACTAACGATCTATTAACCATAATGGTGTCTTACTGGGAAAGTCGGAGTTTGTGCGGTGCACGCCTTCCTTTGACCAAATTTGACGGCAAGAAGGCGGAAGATGAGCTTGGAAGTTTGACCAGGGCTTTGGGCGGCGGCCGCCGGACACTTCTTGCGAGATCAGTTTGTGCCGCCCGGTCCAGCACCGGGCGTTTGGATTCGGGGATTTTGGATCAATGGAACAAGTAGGATTGGCAGCAGCAACGACGGACGTCAGCCTCTGGTCGCTTTTCATGCAGGCCGGCATCGTCGTCAAGCTCGTCATGCTCGGGCTTATCGCGGCCTCGGTGTGGACATGGGCTATCGTCATCGACAAATACCTGGCTTATGGCCGCGCACGGCGCCAGTTCGACAAGTTCGAGCAGGTGTTCTGGTCGGGCCAGTCGCTGGAAGAACTCTACCGCTCGCTGTCGGAACGCAACAATACCGGGCTGGCAGCGATCTTCGTGGCTGCCATGCGCGAGTGGAAGAAATCCTTCGAACGCGGCGCCCGCTCGCCGATCGGCCTGCAGATGCGTATCGACCGCGCGATGGACGTGACGCTCGCCCGTGAGACCGAATTTCTCGGCGCTCGCCTCGGATCGCTCGCGACCATCGGCTCGGCCGGTCCATTCATCGGTCTGTTTGGCACGGTCGTCGGCATCATGACCTCGTTCCAGGCGATCGCCGGTTCGAAGTCGACCAACCTTGCGGTCGTCGCGCCCGGTATCGCCGAAGCGCTGCTTGCCACTGCGATCGGCCTCGTCGCCGCTATCCCGGCAGTTATCGCCTACAACAAGTTCTCTGCCGATGCCGGCAAGCTCTCGGGCCGAATGGAAGGTTTCGCGGATGAATTCTCCGCCATACTTTCGCGCCAGATCGACGAGAAACTGCAGCCGCGCGCTGCCGCTCAATAACCAACGGAGTATTCTCACATGGGTATGGCTGTTGGAGGCAATGGCGGAGGCGGCGGACGCCGCCGTCGCGGCGGTCGGAACAGGGCCGTGATTTCCGAAATCAACGTGACGCCGCTCGTCGACGTCATGCTGGTGCTTTTGATCATCTTCATGGTCGCGGCACCGATGATGACCGTCGGCGTGCCGATCGACCTGCCGGAAACGCAGGCCAAGGCGCTGAATTCCGAGACGCAGCCGATCACCATCTCCGTCAAGAACGACGGCGAGGTGTTCCTGCAGGAAACACCGATCCCGGCGGCGGAGATCGCCGCCAAGCTCGAGGCGATCGCCACCACCGGTTATAACGAACGTATCTTCGTGCGCGGCGACGCAACAGCGCCCTACGGCGTCATCGCCGACGTCATGGCCCGTATTCAGGGTGCAGGCTTCAAGAATATCGGCCTGGTGACGCAGCAGAAGAAGGACCAATAGCGCGCAAAATGAAGGCCAGTGTCATCACATCTGCTGTTTTGCACGGCCTGGTGCTCACCTGGGCGATGGTGTCGCTTGGCGCTCCGGAATCCTTCAAGGTAGAGGATTTCGAGGCGATGCCGGTCGATCTCGTGCCGGTGGAGTCCATTACCCAGATGCAGCAAGGCGACAAGAAGGCTCCGAAGAAGGAGACTTCCGCGCCCGTGCCGACGACACGGCCGCCGATTGCACAGCCGGCCGAGAATGCCGGCGACAACAATGTCGACCTGAAGACGCCGCCGGTCCCGAACGCCAAGCCCAGCAATACTGAAGCGGCTGCCGCCAATTCGAGCGACAAGCCGATGCCGAAGATCGATCCTAAGCCGAATGACGTCAAGGAGATCGTCAAGGAGGAAACGGAAGTCGAGCAGCCGAAGGAGGTTGCTTCAATTCCGCCGCCGAAGCCTGTCGAAGTGACGCCGCCGAAGCCCGAGGAAAAACCGCCGGAAGAACAGGCCAAGCCGGAGGAGCCGCCGAAGCCCGATGCCGAGGCGCTGCCGGACAATGTACCGACGCCTGTCGCCAAGCCGCAGGTGAAGCCGCCGGAACCACAGAAGCCCGCCGAGAAGCCGCCGGAAAAGACTGCGGATCAGCCGAAGGCTGCCGAAAAGCCGACCGAAAAGAAGAAGGCTGATCAGAAGCAGGAGACGGCGAAATCGGCTTCGGCGATGAAGAGCGATTTCAATGCCGATGAGGTTGCGGCGTTGCTGAACAAGACCGATCCTTCAGCAGGCGGTGCCAAGCGCTCGACGCAGGAGGCATCGCTCGGTGCGAAGAAGAGCAATGGCGGCTCCAAGCTTTCGATGAGCGAGATGGATGCGCTGAAGAGTGCCATCGCCGGCAATTGGTCTGTCATTCCCGGCATGGAAGGCGTGGGCGATGTTCGCATCAAGGTGCATATGAATCTCGATCAGGACGGCAACATCGTCGGCGAACCGGAAGTCGAGGCGGTCGGTGGCGATAACGAATCCACGCGTCGGGCACTCGCCGGCGGCGCTTATCGCGCCATCATGAAATCGGCTCCTTTCTCGTCGCTTCCAAAAGACAAATACGATGCCTGGAGCGAAGTCGTCGTCAACTTCGATCCCAGCGATCTAGGAATCTAAATGCTGAAAGGCTTTTCCTCCATGAACAAGTGTTCCTTCTTCCGCGCCATCATGGTCGCTGCAGGCCTGATGACCGCTGCCGCGTTCGCGACGCCGGCGAACGCTCTCGTCGAGATCAATATCAATAAGGGCAACGTTCAGCCGTTGCCGATTGCGGTGACGGACTTCCTGCAGGGTGACATGGGGGCGCAGGTCTCGCAGGTCATCGCCGCCGACCTGCAGCGTTCCGGCCTGTTTGCTCCGATCAGCAAGACCGCCTTCATCGAGAAGATTGCGAATCCTGACGCTGCGCCACGTTTCGAGGACTGGAAGGTCATCAACGCTCAGGCGCTGGTCACCGGACGGGTTACCCAGGAAGCGGACGGCCGCCTTCGCGCCGAGTTCCGCCTCTGGGATACCTTTGCCGGACAGCAAATGACTGGTCAGCAGTTTTATACGCAGCCTGAGAACTGGCGGCGTGTCGCTCACATCATTGCCGATGCGATCTACAAGCAGATCACCGGCGAAGAAGGCTATTTCGACACTCGTGTCGTCTTTGTCTCCGAATCCGGCACCAAGCAGCAGCGCAAGCGCCAGCTTGCGATCATGGACCAGGACGGCTTCAACATCCGCATGCTGACCGATGGCAGCGATCTCGTTTTGACACCGCGCTTCTCGCCGAGCCGGCAGGAAGTCACCTACATGTCCTTTGCCAACCAGCAGCCGCGCGTCTACCTGCTGCAGCTTGAAACGGGGCAGCGCGAGGTCGTCGGCAACTTCCCCGGCATGACCTTCTCGCCGCGCTTTTCGCCGGACGGGCAGAAGGTGATCATGAGCCTGCAGCAGGAAGGCAATTCCAACATCTATACGATGGACCTGCGCTCGCGCACGACGACGCGGTTGACCTCGACGGCTGCGATCGACACCTCGCCCTCCTATTCGCCGGATGGTGCGCGCGTCAGCTTCGAAAGCGACCGCGGCGGAAAGCCGCAGATCTATGTGATGAATGCCGATGGCTCGGGCCAGACCCGTATTTCCTTCGGCGACGGCTCCTATTCGACGCCGGTCTGGTCGCCGCGCGGCGATCTCATCGCCTTCACCAAACAGGCCGGCGGCAAGTTCTCGATCGGCGTGATGAAGCCGGACGGGTCCGGCGAGCGCATCCTGACGACCGGCTTCCACAATGAGGGCCCAACCTGGGCGCCAAACGGCCGCGTCCTGATGTTCTTCCGCCAGGCGGCAGGGTCGGGCGGTCCGCAGCTCTATTCGATCGACCTCAGCGGTTACAACGAGCAGCTTGTGAAGACGCCGACCTACGGTTCCGACCCGGCCTGGTCACCGCTTCTGGAGTAGGCGATGCACTGCCGCCTTCATGTCGCCCCAAAGTCATGGAAACCGGGCGGCTACGGGACAAATCAGTAAATCGTTAACCATAATCTTTGAGGGGCGGTTAACCGAGTGCGGTTACTGTCCGGAAACCCTGATGAAATCGCAAGGAGACCGGCCATGAGCCGAATTCATACCCCGGCAATGAGCCGCATGCAGAATTTCGCCCGCAACCCCGTCATGATCGCGCTTATCGCCGGTCTCGCGCTCGCAAGCTGCGCCAAGAAGCCGCCGAACAGCGCCGGCGACCTCGGCCTCGGCACCGGTGCTGGTGGGGCTGCAACGCCGGGCTCTGCCCAGGACTTCACGGTCAATGTCGGCGACCGCATCTTCTTCGATACAGACTCCTCGTCGATCCGCGCCGATGCTTCGCAGACGCTCGACCGTCAGGCCCAGTGGCTCGCCCGCTACCCGAACTACCAGATCACCGTCGAAGGCCATGCCGACGAACGCGGCACGCGCGAATACAACCTCGCGCTCGGCGCCCGCCGTGCGGCTGCCGCCAAGGACTATCTCGCTTCGCGCGGCGTCCCGGCGCAGCGCCTGAAGACGATTTCCTACGGCAAGGAACGTCCGGTCGCCGTTTGCGACGATATTTCCTGCTGGTCGCAGAACCGCCGCGCGGTTACCGTGCTTGGCGGCGCCGGCATGTAATTGCCGAGCAACAATTCGCTTTTCGACGGGCGGTCCCATCAGGGGCCGCCTTTTCTTTTTGACCACACTTTGGCCAGACTCCGTTGCTTTTTGAAAGCAATTGGAAAAATCTCCTGTTCGTGCCATCGAGGTGCGAAGAATCACTGGGACAGGACGATACATATGAAGAAACTTGTCGTGGCAGGCATGCTGTGCCTCGCGGCTGTGACCGGAAGCGAACGAGCGGCCTATTCCGCCTCGTTCTTCGGGCTACATCTCGGCGGCCGATCCGCGGAAAACCAGGCGGCGCCGCCTGTTGTCAAGGTGCAGAGCGGCGACGCGGAGGTCCGCGTGCAGCAGCTCGAAGAGCAGCTGCGGCAGTTGAACGGCCGGATCGAAGAGATGAGCTTTCAGCTTCTGCAGATGCAGGAGACGATCCGCAAACAGCAGGAAGACAATGAATTCCGCTTCCAGCAGCTCGAAAAGACGGGCGGCGCCGGAGGTGCCACCAAGGCTCCTGTCAAGAAGAGCGAGACCGATGCCGCTCCGGCCGCCTCCGGCGGCGACGACATCGCCAAGGTGATTCAAGCACCGCAGGGAGCCGAAACGGCTCCCTCCACCAGCGTGCCTGAGAATAGCGGTCTCGGCCAGCCGCCGAAGGAACTCGGCTCGATCGATTTCGATCAGAGCGGTAATCCGATCGGCGGAAGCGTCGACGAAAATGCCACAATCGGTTCCGGGCCGATTCCCGAGGCCAACACCAAAACGCCGCAGCAGACCGCCTCGCTCGGCAGCGAAGCCGACCAGTACAAGGCCGCCTATGGCCACGTGCTGTCCGGCGATTACAGCACGGCGGAACAGGAATTCACGCAGTATATCACCCGCTACCCGAGCAGCGCGCGGTCGGCAGACGCCAATTTCTGGCTCGGCGAAGCTCTTTATTCGCAGGGTAAGTACAATGAGGCGGCCAAGACCTTCCTCAATGCGCACCAGAAATACGGTACATCGGAAAAGGCACCGGAAATGCTGCTGAAGCTCGGCATGTCGCTTGCCGCCCTCGACAATACCGAGACGGCCTGTGCGACGCTGCGCGAAGTCTCGAAGCGTTATCCGAAGGCGTCGCGTGCCGTCATAAGCAAGGTTGCGAGCGAACAGAAGCGCCTCTCCTGCTAAGGTCTTCCGGAATGTCTCCGGAAGCCGCATCGCCTCAACTGGCGATCCACCAGTTTCTCACGTCGCTTCAAAGCCCCGCGCGCATTCTCGTCGCGATATCAGGCGGTAGCGATTCCACCGGCCTGCTCCTTCTTCTCGATCAAGCCGTGAAGGCCGCGCCCCATCTCAGGCTTTCCCTTTGCGCTGCAACCGTCGATCATGCGTTGCGCGCCGGCTCCGCAGACGAGGCGCGTGAAGTCGCAGCCCTCTGCGCATCGCTCGGCATTCCCCACACCATCATGATCTGGCAGGGCGCCAAGCCGACAACCGGCATCATGGCTGCGGCCCGAGAGGCACGTTATGGCTTGCTTGCGACCGCCGCCACAGACTTCAACGCCGATCTCATCGTCACGGGGCATACACTCGACGACCAGCGCGAAACACTACAGATGCGTGGGATGCGAACAGAGCAGGTTTCGACCGGTATTGCAGATGCAGTGCTCTTTGACCGGCGTTTCTGGATTTTACGTCCGCTTCTTTTTTCCACCCGGGCGGATATCCGCGCTTTCCTGAAAGAGCGGGGCGTGCCGTGGATCGACGATCCCAGCAACGAGGACACGAAGTACGAGCGCGTGCGGATGCGCCGGCAGCTTTCGGCCGATGCAGGCATGACGAAGGATATCAGCGCGGCCTGGGAGGAGCGGCTGGCACTGTCGTCCAGAGGAGCCGAATGGCTGGATCGCCATTTCCGGCTTCACGGCTGCCTGCTCGGGCAGGTGATGCCTGACGGGTTGCGGCAGGATCGCGCAGTCCTCGACTATGCACTCGCCCGTCTGGCAGCCGTTTTCGGTGGGCAGCCGTTTGCGCCGGGGAGGGGGCATATGGAGCGTATCCTTGCATTTGCCACCGGCAGCAAGCCGGGACGCATGACCGCCGGCAGGGTAGTGTTCGATCTGCGGCATGACGGGCTTTATCTGGCGCGCGAGAACCGGGGGATATCGCCTCTGGTATTGCGGCCGGGCGAGGCCGGGGTTTGGGATGGCAGGTTTTATGCGCGCAATGGGTCGGTCGCATCAATTGAAATCCAGGCCGCTGCTGCACACGCGCAAGACACTTCACGCTTTATTGAGTCAATCACCGCGCAGACGCGCGGTGCCTGGATTCCGGTGACGAGCACAGGAATGACGGAGTATATGCAGCGCCTTCCCAAGAGCGCATGGAAGCGCGCTATCGCTTCGGCGCCGGTGTTATCCGCCGAAGAGAGCCTTTTATCTGAGGAATCCGCCCGCATGGTCGAACTAACACCCTATTTCGCACCCTTCGACCGCTTTTTGACACGATTTGACTTCATCTTTGCCAATAGGCTTTCGGCGGTTTTCGCGACGGCGCCCTATGCGAGGCTGCCTTTAAGAAGTATTGACGGAAAAACCATCTGACTTGGGGGATCGCCTTGGCAACGGCACGGCGCAACCCTATGTTAGAAACGAATAAGACGGTCGCCATGAGGCGGCTGTTCCATGCTGGGGAGTTCAATGAACCCTAACTTACGTAATTTCGCCTTGTGGGCGATCATAGCGCTTCTGCTGATCGCCCTTTTCAGTATGTTTCAGACGGCGCCGGCACAGACGGGCTCCCGCGAAATCCCTTATTCGCAGTTTCTGCGTGAGGTCGATGCGGGCCGCGTGAAGGATGTCGTGGTGACGGGCAACCGTCTCTCCGGAAGCTATGTTGAAAATGGCACCACCTTCCAGACCTATTCACCTGTGATCGACGACAGTCTGCTCGATCGCCTGCAGTCGAAGAATGTCCTGGTTTCCGCCCGTCCTGAAACGGACGGCTCTTCGGGTTTCCTCAGCTATCTCGGCACGCTTTTGCCGATGCTTCTGATTCTCGGCGTCTGGCTGTTCTTCATGCGGCAGATGCAAGGCGGCTCACGCGGCGCGATGGGCTTCGGCAAGTCCAAGGCCAAGCTTTTGACTGAAGCGCATGGCCGCGTGACTTTCGAAGACGTCGCCGGTGTCGACGAGGCCAAGCAGGATCTCGAAGAAATCGTCGAATTCCTGCGTGATCCGCAGAAGTTTCAGCGTCTCGGCGGCAAGATCCCGCGCGGCGTGCTGCTCGTCGGCCCTCCGGGCACCGGCAAGACGCTGCTCGCCCGCTCGGTCGCCGGCGAAGCCAATGTGCCCTTCTTCACCATTTCGGGCTCCGACTTCGTCGAAATGTTCGTCGGCGTCGGCGCAAGCCGCGTGCGCGATATGTTCGAGCAGGCGAAGAAGAATGCGCCCTGCATCATCTTCATCGACGAAATCGATGCCGTCGGCCGCCATCGCGGCGCCGGTCTCGGCGGCGGCAATGACGAACGCGAGCAGACGCTGAACCAGCTGCTGGTCGAAATGGACGGCTTCGAGGCGAATGAAGGCGTGATCCTGATCGCCGCCACCAACCGTCCCGACGTGCTCGATCCGGCGCTGCTGCGTCCCGGCCGATTCGACCGTCAGGTCGTCGTGCCGAACCCCGACATCGTCGGCCGCGAGCGTATCCTCAAGGTGCATGCGCGCAACGTTCCGCTGGCGCCGAATGTCGATCTCAAGATTCTCGCCCGCGGCACGCCCGGTTTCTCCGGCGCCGACCTGATGAACCTTGTCAACGAAGCCGCCCTGATGGCCGCCCGCCGCAACAAGCGTGTCGTCACCATGCAGGAATTCGAGGACGCCAAGGACAAGATCATGATGGGCGCCGAGCGCCGTTCCTCGGCGATGACCGAGGCGGAAAAGAAGCTCACCGCTTACCATGAGGCCGGTCACGCCATCACCGCGCTCAATGTCGCTGTCGCCGATCCGCTGCACAAGGCGACGATCATTCCGCGCGGCCGTGCACTTGGCATGGTCATGCAGCTTCCCGAGGGCGATCGCTACTCGATGAGCTACAAGTGGATGGTCTCGCGTCTTTGCATCATGATGGGCGGCCGCGTTGCCGAGGAGCTCACCTTCGGCAAAGAGAACATCACGTCGGGTGCCTCTTCCGACATCGAACAGGCCACCAAGCTTGCCCGCGCGATGGTCACGCAGTGGGGCTTCTCCGATCAGCTCGGTCAGGTCGCCTATGGCGAGAACCAGCAGGAAGTCTTCCTCGGCCACTCGGTTTCGCAGTCGAAGAATGTTTCGGAAGCAACCGCGCAGAAGATCGACAATGAAGTGCGCCGCCTGATCGACGAGGCCTATACCCAGGCCCGCACGATCCTGACGGAAAAGCACGACGAATTCGTCGCTCTTGCCGAAGGTCTGCTCGAATACGAGACGCTGACCGGCGAAGAGATCAAGGCGCTGATCCGCGGTGAAAAGCCTTCTCGCGATCTCGGTGATGATTCGCCGCCGAGCCGCGGCTCGGCCGTTCCGAAGGCCGGCGCACGGCCAGCCACCAAGGGTGACGAGCCCGAAGGCGGCCTCGAACCGCAGCCGCATTGAACAGCGGCACCAATCCGAACAAGGCCGGATTTCCGAAGTGGGGGATCCGGCCTTTTCTATTGGTAACGGGATATAATCATTTTTCTTGCTAATTTACGTGCTGATCGCCGCATTTTGTGGCATTCCGCTGAATTGAGGCAAGCATGAATCACGCTCGTGGATTGACGACGTTCCACTGAAGCCGGATTCGCTTGGAACGGTGCGCTGTCTTGAATGGCGCGCGGAAAGCGCAGGAGTGCAGATGAAAAGACGCTATTTCGGTACGGACGGCATTCGTGGCCAATCCAACGTCTTCCCGATGACGCCGGATCTCGCCATGCGGGTCGGCATTGCCGCCGGCACGATCTTCCGCCGTGGCAACCATCGCCATCGCGTCGTTATCGGCAAGGATACGCGCCTTTCCGGCTATATGCTTGAGAACGCCATGGTCGCGGGCTTCACGGCTGCCGGCCTCGACGCCTTCATTCTCGGCCCGATCCCGACACCAGCTGTTGCCATGCTGACGCGCTCGCTGCGCGCCGATCTCGGCGTGATGATCTCGGCGTCGCACAATCCTTACGAGGATAACGGCATCAAGCTCTTCGGCCCTGACGGTTACAAGCTGTCCGACGACATCGAGGCCGAGATCGAGGATCTGCTCGAAAAGGATCTGAATGCGCAGCTTGCCAAATCCGATGATATCGGCCGCGCCAAGCGCGTCGACGGGGTGCATGACCGCTATATCGAACATGCCAAGCGCACGCTGCCGCGCGACGTGACGCTGCAGGGTCTGAGGATCGCGATCGATTGCGCCAATGGTGCTGCCTACAAGGTGGCACCCGCCGTGCTCTGGGAGCTTGGCGCCGAGGTCGTCACCATCGGCAACGAGCCGAATGGCACCAACATCAATCTCAATTGCGGCTCCACCAGCCCCGTCGCGCTGCAGAAGAAGGTCGACGAGGTGCGCGCCGATATCGGCATCGCGCTCGATGGCGATGCCGACCGCGTCATCATCGTCGATGAAAACGGCTCGATCGTCGACGGTGACCAGCTGATGGCCGTTATCGCCGAGAGCTGGGCCGAGAGCCAGCAACTGCGCGGCAACGGTATCGTCGCCACCGTCATGTCCAATCTCGGCCTCGAGCGCTTCCTCGACGAGCGCGGCATGGCGCTTGCCCGTACGCGGGTCGGTGACCGCTACGTCGTCGAGCATATGCGCCAGCACAATTACAATGTCGGCGGCGAGCAGTCCGGCCATATCGTGCTTTCGGATTACGGCACGACCGGCGACGGTCTCGTCGCAGCGCTGCAGATCCTGGCCGCGGTCAAGCGCACCGGCCGGACCGTCAGCGAGGTCTGCCGTCGCTTCGAGCCGGTGCCGCAGCTCCTGCGCAATGTCCGCATCAGTGGCGGCAAGCCGCTGGAGGATATCCAGGTGCAGAAGGCGATCGCCGATGCCGAAGCCGAACTGGCCAGGAACGGCCGCCTCGTCATCCGCCCTTCGGGCACCGAGCCGCTGATCCGCGTCATGGCCGAGGGCGACGACCGCGCCCAGATCGAGCGCATCGTCAACGAGCTGATCGGCACGATCTCGAACGTCCGGACCGCCGCCTGATTTTTTAGGGACGAAATTTCAAAAGCCGGTACGTAGGTGCCGGCTTTTTCGCTGTTGGCGCCTTCGGTTCGAAGATCCACTCCGGATGGACTTCCCGCCGAAACCGTTTCCGCCCTTCCGAAGACAACATGTCAATGAATTGCCAGCTTGGCTTCCGGTAGGGAGCAAGCGTCGGCAACTGCACCATGTCGGGCGCGGTGAACACTGAGGCGGCGTCCGCGGAAGTCTGCCGATATCTTTGGCGACAGCGCTGTCAACCGCCACACGCGGATGCTACACGGCGGCGTTTGCATTCAAAGGAAATATCATGAAAAAATTGGTGCGCCTGCTGCTGACGATCGCTCTCGCATTCGTCGTCTTTACTGGTTTCCGGTGGTATCGCTACATCAGCAACACCGACAGCCCTTACGATGAAATCGGCATCACGCTCAACAATGCCATGCCAGGCCCGATCAATGCCTGGGGCTGTGCTCAGCTGAAAACGACCTTTGGCACCTCCTTGCCACCGTACGGCTGCGCCGCCGAAAACGCGACGCAATGGAAGTAACAGCAGGATTCGCCGAGTGGAGCAGCCGATCCATCTGACGGCGAAGGAAACCGACTTAACCATTTGACAGCAGCGGACTTCATGGCGTTGCAGCTGGCGGTCTCCGGCAAGTGCGGCGGCTGCCAGCCTTCGGCCGACCTTCATCACCATGTCGAGGAACTTGCTGCCAATCTTTCTCTTAACGTTTCTTCCTATTTATAGTTAAGCAGCTTTTAACGTTTCCCATTCATTATCCATACGAAGCGTACCAGATTGGCAGCGACTGAGCCTGCCGACGCAACGGATTTTGGAGTGGGATCCATGAAAAGAAGCTTGTCCGGCATCTTCGCCGCATTGTTGATCGCGACAAACGCCTATTCCGCGGACCTCGCCCCTGCCGAGCCTATCCCGGAGCAGCCGCCTGAGGTGACGGTCACCGAAGCGACCGGCTGGTACCTGCGCGGCGATGTCGGCTATGCCTTCACTGATCTGCGCGGCGCCCGCTATTTCCAGGGCAGCAACGCAACGGAAGTCGATTTCGACGACGCCGATCTGGATGATGCATGGACCATCGGCGGCGGTGTCGGTTATCAGATCAACAGCTATCTGCGCACCGATCTGACCTTCGACTATCTCACCCAGGCGGATTTCAAGGGCTCGACAGTCGGGCAGTGCGGCTTTCCTCTGGTGGACTGCACCTCGAGCGACCGCTCCTCGCTGACAGCCTATACGCTGCTCGCCAACGCCTATGTCGATCTCGGCACCTACGGCTACGTCACGCCTTATGTCGGCGCCGGTATCGGTGGTTCCTATGTGAAATGGAAGAACCTGCGCAACGTCGCCTGCGCCGATGACGGCAGCTTCTGCGACGACCAGGTCACCCACGGCGGCAAGGGCAACTGGCGCTTCACCTACGCCCTCATGGCCGGCGCTTCGATCGACGTGACCTGCAACATCAAGGCCGATGTCGGCTACCGTTACCTGCATATCGATGGCGGCAACATGTTCGGCTATGCCGAAAATGGCGGCCCGGGCCGCGACAAGGGTCTCAGCGCCCACGAAGCTCGCGTCGGCGCCCGTTATCTCTTCGGCGGCTGCGCCCAGGCGAGCTATGAACCACCGCCGGAAATCCCGCTGCAGCAGCCTGTCTACAAGTAAATTTGATCGCCTGACACCAAAAGCCGCCCCCAACCGGGCGGCTTTTTGCATTGTGGCCGCCCTACCGCCCTGCGTCAAAATATGTTCCGCCCGCGACACTTCGATCTTGACTATGACGTGTCGGATCCATACACACGGCGGCGGGACACCCTTCCCCAACGAAGGGCTTTCTATCTGAGAGGATAGCATCATGGCGAAGACCGCAAAGCCGGACATCCGTCCGCACAATACCCATTTCTCTTCTGGCCCTTGCTCGAAGCGCCCCGGTTGGTCGCTCGAAGCCCTTTCCGACGCGGCCCTTGGCCGTTCGCACCGCGCGAAGGTCGGCAAGGCCAAGCTCAAGCAGGCCATCGACCTTACCCGTGAAATTCTTGAAGTGCCGGCGGATTACCGCATCGGCATCGTTCCGGCGTCCGACACCGGGGCCGTCGAAATGGCGCTCTGGTCGCTGCTCGGCGAACGTGGCGTCGACATGCTCGCCTGGGAAAGCTTCGGCGCCGGCTGGGTCACCGATGTCGTCAAGCAGCTGAAGCTCAAGGATGTGCGCAAGCTCGAAGCCGGTTACGGCGAGCTTCCCGATCTCTCCGCCGTCGATTTCGACCGCGACGTCGTCTTCACCTGGAACGGCACAACCTCGGGCGTGCGCGTTCCGAATGCCGATTTCATCCCGGCCGACCGCAAGGGCCTGACGATCTGCGACGCCACTTCGGCGGCTTTCGCACAGGAACTCGATTTCGCCAAGCTCGATGTCGTCACCTTCTCCTGGCAGAAGGTTCTGGGCGGCGAGGGTGCGCACGGCGTCATCATTCTTTCGCCGCGCGCCGTCGAGCGTCTGGTCACCTACACGCCGGCCTGGCCGCTGCCGAAAATCTTCCGCATGACCTCGGGCGGCAAGCTGACGGAAGGCATCTTCCAGGGCGAGACGATCAACACGCCGTCGATGCTCTGCGTCGAGGACTATATCGATGCGCTTGTCTGGGCCAAGCAACTCGGCGGCCTCAAGGGGCTGATCGCGCGTGCCGATGCCAATGCCAAGGTCATCCACGATTTCGTTGCGGCAAACGACTGGATCGCCAATCTCGCCGTCAAGGCGGAAACGGCCTCCAACACCTCCGTTTGCCTGAAGATCGTCGACAAGGACATCGCAGCCCTCGATGACGACGGCCAGGCGAATTTCGCCAAGGGTCTGGTCGGCCTCCTGGAAAAGGAAGGTGTCGCCTATGACGTCGGCCATTACCGCGACGCGCCGCCCGGCCTGCGCATCTGGGCCGGCGCCACGATCGAGGCATCCGACATGCAGAAGCTGATGCCCTGGCTTTCCTGGGCCTTCGAGACGCAGAAGGCGCAGCTTAATCAGGCTGCCGCCTGAGGTGATCGCATCCGGCTCCGCCATAGGGCGGAGCCCAGCATTCCTGATTCATTCATCGCTGAACACTTTTGAAGGAGGCCCTCATGGCACCTCGCGTGCTCGTATCCGACGAATTGTCGGAAACCGCCGTCCAGATCTTCCGCGACCGCGGCGTCGAAGTCGATTTCGAACCGCAGCTCGGCAAGGACAAAGACCGTCTGCTCGAAGTCATCGGCAAGTATGATGGCCTGGCCATCCGCTCTGCCACCAAGGTGACGGAAAAGATCATCGAGGGGGCTACGAACCTCAAGGTCGTCGGCCGTGCCGGCATCGGCGTCGACAATGTCGATATCCCGGCCGCCTCGCGCCGCGGGATCATCGTCATGAACACGCCCTTCGGCAACTCGATCACGACAGCCGAACACGCGATCGCGCTGATGTTCGCCGTCGCCCGCCAGCTTCCGGCAGCCGATACCTCGACGCAGGCCGGCAAGTGGGAGAAGTCGAAGTTCATGGGCGTCGAGATCACCGGCAAGACGCTCGGCGTCATCGGCGCCGGCAATATCGGCTCGATCGTCTGTGCCCGCGCCATCGGCCTCAAGATGCACGTCGTCGCTTACGATCCGTTCCTGTCCAAGGAGCGCGCCGAGGAGATGGGCGTCACCAAAGTCGAACTTGAAGAGCTTTTCGCCAGGGCCGATTTCATCACGCTGCATGTGCCGATGACCGACAAGACGCGCGGCATCCTCAACAAGGAAGCGCTGGCAAAGACCAAGCCCGGCGTGCGCATCATCAACTGCGCCCGCGGTGGCCTGGTCGATGAGGCAGCGCTTGCCGAAGCAATCAAGTCGGGCCATGTCGCGGGTGCCGCCTTCGACGTGTTCGAGGTCGAGCCCGCCAAGGAAAGCCCGCTCTTCGGCCTGCCGAACGTCGTCTGCACGCCGCATCTCGGTGCCTCGACGACCGAGGCGCAGGAGAACGTCGCTTTGCAGGTGGCCGAACAGATGGCGGACTACCTCGTCAATGGTGCAGTCTCCAACGCCATCAACATGCCGTCGATCACGGCGGAGGAAGCGCCGATCCTGAAGCCCTTCATCCGCCTTGCCGATGTTCTCGGCGCCTTCGTCGGCCAGGTCACCGAAGAGCCGATCAAGGAAATCGAAATCCTCTATGACGGCATCACCGCCAACATGAACACGCGGGCGCTGACAAGTGCTGTTCTCGCCGGCCTCATCCGTCCGCAGGTCGCCGACGTCAACATGGTTTCGGCGCCGATCATGATCAAGGAAAAGGGCATCGTGCTTTCCGAGGTCAAGCGCGACAAAACCGGCGTCTTCGACGGCTACATCAAGTTGACGGTGACGACCGAAAGCATGACGCGCTCGGTCGCCGGCACGGTGTTTTCGGACGGCAAGCCGCGCTTCATCCAGATCAAGGGTATCAACCTCGATGCCGATGTCGGCTCGCACATGATTTACATCACCAATACCGACGTTCCCGGCATGATCGGCTTCATCGGCACGACGCTTGGTGCTGCCGGCGTCAACATCGCCAACTTCCAGCTCGGCCGTGACAAGCAGGGCGGCGACGCCATCGCGCTGCTCTATGTCGACGGCAAGGTTGATGACGCCGTGCTTGCTGAGTTGACCGCCCACCAGGCGGTTCGCCAGGCAAAGCCGCTGACCTTCAATATCGACTGAGTTTTTCCTCCCGAGGAAATGAAAAACCCGGCGCTGGAAACGGCGCCGGGTTTTTTCGTGTCAGGAATCGATGAATCTTAAAGCGCGTCGCGCTTTAAATCTTTTTTTGATGCATGTCGCGGTCCCAAAACCGATGCACACTTTTGGGCGGCATGCATTAGTGGTGCCGGCGTTTGCGGCGGAGGATTTTGCCGAAACGGGCGACATCGTCTTCAGCCTTCGTGCGGTGAAGGAAGGCGAGCCTGCTGCCGTCGAGGCCCTGAAAGAATTCGTCCCAGGAAATCTCTTCCGGTTCCGAGGAAAAATCGACGCGGACGGTTTCGCTGTCCGGTGCGTTCTTGATTCGGGCGGGATGGCCTCCGCGCGCCTCGATCCAATGTCTGATTCTGCTGTAATCCGTCGTCGTGCCGAACCTGCCCATGAAACCCTCCTCAGCAATTCGAATGCGACATCGATCACCCGCAACGCACGATCGACGTAATTGTTCCAGGACGCCCAAATTATTTTATCGAGAGCCGAGATCGTGACAGCAGGCCGCCGCTTTGCACATTCTGAAGGCGGAAGCCTAAAGTTTAACCCTAAGTATGATTCTGATTTTATTTAACTTTTCTCGGTATATCCCTGGCATCGGCATCAACCGCACGCGAATTTCCATGGCCCCCTTGCAGAAGCCCGAGCAGACCGAAGCATTAAACGACGACTTCCGGTCATTGTTTGCAACGCATCCGTCGCCGATGTGGGTCTATGATCCGGCATCGCTGCGCTTTCTTATCGTCAACGAGGCGGCGGCAGCACTTTACGGCTACGGCGCGGACGAATACCGGCGCATGACGGTTCTGGATATCCGCCCTGAGCATGAGCGGGAACGGATGGTCGACGCCGTCAGCGGCCGTACCGACATGGAAAAGGCGGAGCGTTGGGTTCACCTCAAGGCGAGTGGTGAGACCTTCGAAGTGCTGACCTATGGCCGAGAAGTGCGTTTCGAGGGCCGAGCGGCAATCCTGGCGATCGTGCAGGACCGCACCGAGGTCAATGCCGCCAGACGCCAGATCAGCGATACGCGCTCGCTTCTCGACAGCATCGTCGACAACCTCCCGGTCGGCGTCTTCGTCAAGGACATGGAAGCGGACGGGCTTTACGTTCTCTTCAACGAGGCCTGCGGCGACATTGTGGGCATGAGGGCGGAGCACGTGGTCGGCCGAACCGACCGGGCGCTGTTTCCCCCCAGTCAGACAGACGCCTTCCGCGAGCAGGATCGCCGGGCCTTCGAAGCCAATACGGCGATCAGCTTCGAGGAGAGCATGCTGCGCGCCGATGGTGTGCCGCGCCTCCTGCGCACCGTCAAGCGCGCCCTGCCGACGCCGGAGGGCCAAGCGCCGCGTTATCTGCTCGGCATCTCGCAGGACGTGACGGAGGAGCGCTCCGTCGAGGCAAAGCTTGCCCATCTCGCCATGCATGATCCGCTCACCGGCCTGCCGAACCGGGCGGCATTTTCCAAACATATCAACCGGCGGGCGGTCGAGGCGACCGCCGACAGCCCGATCGCATTGCTTTATATCGACGTCGATCACTTCAAGCATATCAACGACAGCAAGGGACATGCCGCCGGCGACGCGCTGCTTTGCCAAGTATCGGAGCGGCTGCTGCAGCTGGCGGAGGAGGGCGATCTCGTCGCCCGCCTCGGCGGCGACGAATTCGCCGTCGTACTGGAGCTCGACGAGCCGGAGCGGGCCGGGCGTTTTGCGCAACGGCTGCTCAAGGCGCTCAGCCGTGCCTTCGATCTCGACGGCGCCCGGGAGCATGTCACCTGCAGCATCGGCATCGCCTTGGCGCCGGATCATGCCGGCGACGCGGACGTGCTGATGCGGCATGCGGATCTGGCGCTCTATGCCGCCAAGGAGAGCGGGCGGTCGACCTATCGCTTCTACGAGGCGGAGATGCGGCTTGCCGCCGAGCGCCGGCACGTGATGACCGCCGAACTGTGGGAGGCGCTGGAGAAGCGCCAGTTCGAACTGCACTACCAGCCGATCGTGCAGCTCGACAATGACGGCATCGGCGGCTTCGAGGCGCTGATCCGCTGGCGCCATCCCAAGCGCGGGCTGGTGGCGCCGATGGAATTCATTCCGCTTGCCGAGGAGACCGGCCTCATTGTGCCGATCGGCGACTGGGTGATCCGGGAAGCCTGCCGCACGGCCGCCGGCTGGCCCGCGCATCTGAGGATCGCCGTTAATCTCTCCGTCAGCCAGTTTCGGCATGCGAGCCTGCTTTCGACCGTGGTCGCGGCGCTCGACGAGACGGGCCTCAATTCCGACCGGCTTGAAATCGAAATCACCGAGTCCGTATTCCTGACTGATGCCGACCAAAGCCTGCCGCGGCTGCGCGCATTGAAGGAGCTCGGTGTTCGCATCGCCATCGACGATTTCGGCACCGGTTATTCGTCGCTGAGCTATCTCAGGTCCTTCCCCTTCGACAAGATCAAGCTCGACCGTAGCTTCGTTTCGGGCATTGAGACGGATGCCGGCAATCTCGCCATCGTGCGCGCCGTCGTCGGCATCGGTTCCGGCTTCAACGCGACGACGCTGGCCGAAGGGATCGAGACGGAAGAGCAGTTGCAGAAGCTGCGCGCTGAAGGTTTCAGTGAGGTGCAGGGTTATCTGCTCGGCCGGCCGATGCCGCAGCACGAGGCAGAGGCGCTGATCCACGGCCGCGCTCTGAAGACGGCTTCGTCACGCAGATAGAGTCGTTTAAGCGACAGCTGGGAGTGGCGTCCGGGGAAATGCGTGCCGCCGGATGCCATCAAGCATTCGTCATTTTGAGAAAGGTGGGCGAAGCCGCATAATTGTCGTGGGCTGGAAAGGAGGATGTTTATGAAACGCTTTTCATTCTCGATGATCGGACTGGCGCTCGTAACCGCCATCATCGCCAATCCGGGCATTGCATTCGCCTGCAACAAGCTGATCGGCACCTGAGCCGCACCCCCCGCTTCCAAGGCGCGGCTTTGGCTGCGCCTTCTCTTCACACGGGAATGCGAAATATCGGTACCCGAAGGCTGCCCCTTGCGCCCAAGGACAATCCTTTCTATATCGATGCCTCATCGAGAGACGGCGGCCGATCCCGCCGGAGATCAGCAATCCGCCGCAATTGCAGCGCAAGGGCGGATCGTGACCGCGCAGAATTGGCACCATCGTTGAACACACTGGATTTTGACAAGAAGCCGGAAGAGACCCGTGTCGTCGTCGCCATGTCGGGCGGCGTCGATTCATCCGTTGTCGCTGGCCTTCTCAAACAGCAGGGTTACGACGTGCTCGGCATTACGCTGCAGCTTTACGATCATGGCGCCGCTGTTCACCGCGCCGGCTCCTGCTGCGCCGGCCAGGATATCGACGATGCGCGCCGCGTTTGCGAAACACTCGGCATCCCGCATTACGTGCTCGATTATGAAAAGCGATTTCGCGAGACCGTGATCAACCCGTTCGCCGAAAGCTATGTGGCGGGCGAAACGCCGATCCCTTGCGTTTCCTGCAACCAGACCGTCAAATTCGCCGATCTTCTGGCGACCGCCAAGGAGCTCGGTGCCGATGCACTGGCGACCGGCCACTATATCCGCTCGGGACCGAACCCTTCGCCCGAAAATCCCGGCCGCCGCGCGCTTTTCCGCCCTGCCGATGCCGACCGCGACCAGAGCTATTTCCTCTTCGCCACGACGCAGGAACAGATCGATTATCTCCGCTTTCCCCTGGGCGGCCTGCCGAAGGCCGAGACCCGCAGGCTCGCCGAAGAGATGGGCCTCGTCGTTGCCAAGAAGGCCGACAGCCAGGACATCTGCTTCGTGCCGCAGGGCAAATATTCGGACGTCATCACCAAGCTGAAGCCGAATGCGGCGCTCGCCGGCGAGATCGTCCATCTCGACGGCCGCGTGCTCGGCACCCATGAGGGCATTCTGCACTTCACGATCGGCCAGCGCCGCGGCATCGGCATCGCCACCGGCGAGCCGCTCTACGTCGTTTTTCTCGACGCCCGCTCGCGCCGCGTCATCGTCGGGCCGAAGGAGGCGCTGGAAACGCACCGCGTCTACTTGCGCGACGTCAACTGGCTGGGCGACGAGACGCTTGCGGAAGCCGCCTCCGGCAAGGGTTTTGCCTGCTACGCCAAGGTCCGCTCGACACGGTCGCCGGCACCCGCCGTGCTGCATATCGATGCAACAGGCACCTATGTCGATCTGACGGTCGGCGAGGCGGGCATCGCGCCCGGCCAGGCCTGCGCGCTTTATTCCGCCCCCGGCGACAACGCCCGCGTCTTCGGCGGCGGTTTCATCGAACGTTCCGAGCGCGAACCTTCGGCGGAAGCCTGCCTGAAGGTCCTCTTGGCCAGCCCGGTCGCCGCCTGAAACCGATAGGTAACGACGGCCGGCAAAGCCCACCGTTTTTCTCGATCATGCGCTTGACACAAAGCCGAAGCGCACCTTATAAGCCGCTCATCCCACGAACCGGCATCGCTTCGCGAGCGGGTATCGTTGACCAGTGGCGGAGTAGCTCAGTAGGTCAGAGCAGAGGAATCATAATCCTTGTGTCGGGGGTTCAAATCCCTCCTCCGCTACCATCTCCTTATTGCAGAATTAGCGATTTTTTCGGCTCGATTTTGAGCCGGTTCCGAAGGCCGTGGTAGCACATTGATCGCAGCGTCAAACGTCGCGGCGAGGGGACAAAAGCAGTTCGACCTCCTGCAGCATTTCCGCCAACGCCGAGGACAGGCCTATCTGTAGAGCGTCAAAAGCAATACAGGCATCTTCGTCACCCAAAGGTGGGATGCGACAGCGATAATAATAGCCCATACGGCAAGCGAGAACATGACCGCCGCTAACCTCATCCCGACTGGTTGCATCATTTCCTCCATCCCAGCATAACCGTGCCTCCTCGCACGATCCCATGCTAGCAAGACGCAACCCGGTCAGCTATCGCAAGATATTGGTATCAGATAGCCACAGCAGAGAGCGCTTGGCGAAGATGCAAAGATTTCGGCGATACGACGCCCCTTTCCCCCTCCGTCAAACGATGAAATGAAAGTTGTCGTATCGCGCGCCATAATAATCCGGGCCGCTCGTCTCTGTGATGACGGGCTCCGTGTCGAGCACGAGATAGTCGATGTCGCCGTAGGCGCTGAGATCGATCACTTGCGGGTCATGAATGCTGTCGGCGGTGACGTTGACCGTGACCAAGAATACGGTATCGCCGTTCAGCTTACCTTCGATCGTCAGAACGTTGTCATAGTCCGATGTGCCGTTTGCGACACTGAATTGCTCGATCTGAAAGTGACCGCCATCGGCGGCTTGGATGGGTGTCCAGAACACTCCGCCTGACAGATAATGGTTGCCGTCGGCTTCCTTCTGTACCGTTGCGTCGTCACCATCGTGCCAAGCACCCCAATCAAAGCCCTTGTAGCCCGTCGGGAAGTCATATTTGCCGACATCCTCGAAATTGACGAACACGTCGCCATGTTCCGGCAAGTCGACCGCGATGTTGAGCAAGCCGAAATCGGTGGCGCCTTTGCCATCCGAGATCTTGAAATTGAACTGGTCGACGAGTTGGTCTCCCGGGCCGAGCGCTGATACCACCGGGTTGGAGTGATCGAGTTCATACGTGTAGTTGCCGTTGGAATAGACGGTCAGCGTGCCGTATTTTCCCTCGACTGTGGTGGTCGTGGCGGGCCCGTTCGGATCGGCCGGTTGCGGAATGCGTTGTCCATTGACGAAGTTGAGACGCACCTGATCTCCGTCGGCATCCACCGAACTGGTATTGTCCAGGATGTTGCCGTCGATCGGGTTGTCGATGTTGAAAATAGGCTGGTATACATCACCTGCGACCGGCTTGTGGTTTGCCATTTCTACCTCCCGTGTGATTTTCTGCTCGACTATGCAACCCTATCGGGTATCTGGCAACCAAAATTGAGGGAGCGTCAGAGCAATTCCGCCCGTCAACGCCACACATTCCGGTCGATTGCAGCTCAACCGTACAAGTAAAGGGAGCGGCAAAAACGTCGATCCTGATTATGAACCAGGATTTACGTCTGATCTTACGTTGCTGCCGCTTCATCGATCATGGTGTTTCTCGCCTTTTCAGGCGATCCATCAATTCGGCCAGCGGAAAACTTTCAGGCAGGATAATAATGACAGGTCAATCATGACGTCGTCATGACGATATACTGCATGAATTGCTCGGCGCGCCAAGAGCAATCTTGAAAGCGAAAGGGGAGCAATTAGCAGAGCACGAGCTTCTGCCGATCATCCCATCAATGCAGGCCGCCGACCCCGAGCAGGCTCTCGACAGCCTCGTGATCGCTGGTGAGGCTCTGCGGCGTTCCCGTCCAGGCCAGTCTGCCGCGTTCGAGAATGACGACCTGATCGGCGAAATCGAGCGCGCTCTGGATGCGCTGTTCGACCAGCAGGATGGTCATGTCTCCTGTCTTGGCGAGGTCGGCGAAGGCAGCCATCAATTCCTCGCAGATAACGGGGGCGAGGCCTTCCAGCGGTTCGTCGAGCAACAGGACGGAGGGGCGGCCGAGAATGGTGCGGGCCGTGGAGAGCATCTGCTGCTCGCCGCCGGAGAGCTGGCTGCCGAGATTGCGGCGGCGCTCCTTCAGGCGCGGGAACATCACATAGGCTTCCTCCAGTGCCGTCTTCGGTCGCGACTTCAAGCCAACGAAAAGGTTTTCTTCGACTGTCAGCGTCGGGAAGATGCAGCGTGCCTGCGGCACATATCCGAGGCCTTTATGCGCGCGCGTGGCGCTCGGTGTTGCGCTGACATCCGAACCGCCGAGGCGGATGCTGCCCTCGTATCGCCTGGTCTGCCCGGCGAGCGTTGCGAACAGCGTGGTCTTGCCCATGCCGTTGCGGCCGAGCACGGCAAGCCGGGCGCCTGCCGGCACGGAGAAGGAAATGCCTTCGAGCACTCTTGTCGGCCCATATCCGGCCGACAGATTTTCGACCTCAAGCGATATGGCTGGCATTGGCATAGCTCCCGAGATAGGCCTCGCGCACGCGCGCATCCTTGGTGACGTCTTCAGGCAGGCCGTCGAAGATGATCGCGCCTGATGCAAGCACGATGACGCGTTTGGCAAAACGGAAGACGAGGTCCATGTCGTGTTCGATCATCAGCACGGCGAGATCGGCAGGCAGATCGGCCAGCGCCTGCTCGATGCGGCCGGTATCGCTTTGCGGCACGCCGGCTGCCGGCTCGTCGAGCAGCAGCACCTTCGGCTTCAGCGCAAGCGCTACGGCGATCTCGAGAAGCCGCTGCTGGCCATAGGCGATCTCGCTGACCTTGCGATGCATCAGCAAAGCCAGTCCGAGCTTTCCAAGGAGATCGTCGACCTCTGCCATGACGTCGGGCATACGCAGGAAATTGCCGAACATGCGCCCGGTCTTCCCGTCGCGTTGAAGGACGGCAAGTCCCACATGTTCGGCCGGCGTCATGTCCTGGAAGAGCCGCGTCACCTGAAAGGAGCGCACAAGGCCGCGTCTGACCCTTCCGATCGCGTCGACCTTCGTCACCACCTCGCCGCCGAGGCGAACCTCGCCGGAATCGGGAGAGAGATTACCGGTCACGAGGTTGACGAAGGTGGTCTTGCCGGCGCCGTTCGGGCCGATCAACGCGATGCGATCGCCTGGGGACATCGTGAGCGAGACATCATTGGTGACGGCAAGGCCGCCGAAGGCTTTCTTGAGATTGGCGACTTCGAAGACCGGGCTCATGAGCGTTGCTCCCTGCGGCGGCTAACGAAGGCTGCTGATGTGCCATAGAGACCCTTCGGCGCAAAGAGCACGACGGCGATCAGCAGCGCGCCGACCATGGTCAGCCAATGGAAGGGATTGGCGGCCGAGACATAGTCCTCGAAGAGCATGAAGATGACAGTGCCGGAGAGCGCCCCGAAGAGAGAACCGGTTCCGCCGAGCACCAGCATAACAAGCGCTTCGGCCGACTGCGTGAAAGACAGGCTGTCGAGGCCGACGACCTGTGTCGAAATCGCATTCAAGGCGCCGCCGACACCGGCAACGGCGCCGGAGAGCGCGTACATCCTGATCAGAGCTGCCTTCGGCGAAGCGCCCATGGCGCGGATGCGCAGCGGATCCTGCTTGATGGCGTGGCAGAGCATGCCGAAGGGCGAGCGGACCAGTAATCGTAGCAGCACAAAGACGATCAGCAGCAGCGCCATTCCGAAGAAGAAGGCGGTGTGACCGTAGAGATCGAATTCGAAGAGGCCGAAGACCGGGTCCGGCGCGATGCCGGAAAGTCCATCGCTGCCGCCTGTCCAAGACGAGGCCTTGTTGGCGAATTCATGGAAGAGGTTGATCAGCGCAATCGACAGCACCAGCTGCGGCAATCCATGTGCACGCAGGATGATGGCGCCGCAGAGCAGCCCGGCAAGCGCGCCGCCTGTGATGCCGGCCAGCATCATCAGCAGCGGGTCATTGATGCCGTAATGCGCCGACAGGATCCCGGCGGCATAGGCGCCGGAGCCGAAAAGGGCGGCATGGCCGAGCGTTGCGACGCCGCAATAACCGGTCACCAGATCGAGCGACAGGACGAGCAGCGCGATCGTGATCATCCGAGTCAAAAGCGCGAGATTATCGGGGAAGGCGAAGTAGCCGATCGCGGCAATGGCTATGATGACCGCTATTCCGGCGAGATCGCGGCTGAAGAATCCGCGCCGATGCTGGAGACGTTCGTTTTCGTCGTTCATGACAAGCGCCATCTTATTTTGCCCTTCCGGCAAGGCCGCGTGGGAAGACGCAGATGATTGCGATCACGGCGAGATAGAAGAAGAATTCGCCGAATTCCGGCATCAGATACCGGCCGGTCGTATCGATCGCGCCCAGCAGCAGGCAGGCAATCAGCGCGCCCGGAATGGAACCCGCGCCGCCGACGGAGACGACGACCAGGAAGGTGACCATGTAGCGCAGCGCATAATAGGGTTCGACGGGCAGGAGTTCGGCGCCGACCACGCCACCGAAGGCGGCAAGCCCGACGGCAACGGCAAAGCTCACCGCATAGATGATCTCGGTGCGCACGCCGAGTGCCGCAGCCATTGCCGCATCATCGACGGAGGCGCGCAGCTTGACGCCGAAGCTGGTCCTGTCGATCGCGAACCAGAGGGTGAGCGCCACTGCCAGGCCGCAGAGGATGACGAAAAGCCGGTGAACGGGAATGGTGCGAAAGCCGAGATCGGCCGATCCCTGCAGCGCACCGGCAAGCGGGATGGTCTTCAGCGTCGGCCCCATCATATAATTGGCGATGCCGATGACGCAGAAGGTGATGCCGATCGTCATCAGCACCTGGGTCAGTTCCGGCGCACCGTAGATCCGGCGGAAGAGAAAACGCTCGATCGGAATGGCGACGATGATGGTGATGACAACGGCGGCGATGACTGCCGTGGCATAACCAAGGCCGAGGTCGCGGGCGACATAGGAGGCGATATAGCCGCCGATCATCGCGAAAGCGCCGTGAGCGAGGTTAACGACACGCATCAGCCCCATGGTCACCGAAAGGCCGATTGATATGACGAAGAGCACCATGCCATAGGCAAAGGCATCGACGGCTATGCTGAAGACTGTCTGCATGGACATACCTTGCTTCGATGCGACGGGCTTCGGGCAGCTCCGGAGAGATCGGAAGTCTGCCCGAAGCATTACCCAAGCCCGTCGCATGCCGTGATGCTCGATGTTACTTGACGGCCGCCAGGCCGGGATCGCCCTGCTTTTCGAAGGTCTGAACCTCCTTGTTGATGTAGGTCCCGTCATCGGCCTTGGTGACTTCGCGCAGATAGATGTTCTGCGTGATGTGGCGGCTTTCGGGATCGATCGAAACCGGGCCGCGCGGGCTGGTCCAGGCAAGGCCCTTGACCGCATCGACGGCCTTTTCAGCATCCTGCTTGCCGCCCGTCGCCTCGATCATCTTGTAGATGACATACATGCCGTCATAGGCGCTGACCGCGGGGAAGGAGAGTTCGGCCTTGTTGCCGATCGCTTTGGTCGCCGCCTCGACGAAAGCCTTGTTCTCCGGAGAATCGTGCGACACGGCATAGTGGAAGGTCGTCTGGATGCCGAGTGCCGCATCGCCGAGCGCCGGCAGATCGGATTCCTGGGTCAGATCGCCCGGCGCGAAGAACTTGATGCCGGCCGTCTTCAGGCCATTGTCGTTGTAAGCCTTGACGAAGCCGAGCGTCGTCGGACCCGACGGCAGGAAGGCGAAGACGCCCTCGGCGCCGGAATCCTTGATGCGCTGCATGATCGGGCTGAAATCGTTGGTCGCAAGCGGCATGCGGATTGCCTCGACCACCTGACCGCCGGCCTTTTCGAAGCCGGCCTTGAAGGCGTTCTCTGCATCGATGCCGGGGCCGTAATCGCTGACGACCGAAATCACCTTCTTGACGCCGGCGTCGAAGGCGACCTTGGCGATCGGCGTCGAGGTCTGCCAGGTGGTAAACGAGGTGCGGACGACAAGCGGGCTCTTGGTGACGATCGCCGAGGTGGCGGCGTTCATGATGACCATCGGCACATTGCCCTGCTTCAGGATCGGCGTCACCGCCATCGCATCGGGGGTGAAATAGAAGCCGGCCAGATACTGGACCTTCTCCTTGACGATCAGTTCCTGCGCCAGGGCCTTGGATTGGGCGGGATCAGCCTGCGGCACGTCGCGATAGACGATCTCGACCGTGTCGCTGCCGACCTTGTTACCGTTGACCGCCATATAGGCGTCGATGCCGGCCTTGAAGTTCTTGCCTTGCAGCGCGAACGGACCGGAGAACGGGCCGATGACGCCGACCTTGATGGTGTCTGCATAGGCCGTGCCGCTGAGCACGGCGGCCGCAACGGCGGCCAGAAATAGCTTCTTCATTCTCTCTCTCCCTTTTTGGCGCACTCCCGCGCCGTATTCGCTAGCCGCTCAAAATTGAGTGTTAGCTTGTCATGCGAAATGGTGATGTAAAATGAAATAAATGCCGTAATCCATGACCTAGCGATTATGATTGTGCATCGAGGATGCGGAATTATCCTCGTCTCAGAATGGCAATCCCACATAGTTTTCCGCGAGCGCCATCGAGGCGGCGCGGGAATGGGTGAGATAGTCGAGTTCCGCCTCCTGGATCTTCTGGTCGAAATCACCGGTATCCGGAAAACGATGCATCATCGTCGTCATCCACCAGGAAAACCGCACGGCTTTCCACACACGGGCGAGCGCCTTCTGCGAGTAAGCGTCAATGCCACTATTCGAGCCTTCGCGGTAATGCTCGATCAACCCGGAGAAAAGGTAATGGACGTCGCTGGCGGCAAGGTTCAATCCCTTGGCCCCGGTCGGCGGGACGATATGGGCAGCGTCGCCGACCAGGAAAAGCCGGCCGAAACGCATCGGTTCGGCGACGAAGGAGCGCAGCGGCGCGATCGATTTCTCGAAGGACGGCTCGGTCGCCAATGCCTCGGCATGATGCGTCGGCAGCCGCCGTCTCAACTCGTCCCAGAAGCGATCATCGCTCCAGTCATCGATTTTCTCGTCGAGCGTACATTGGATGTAGTAGCGGCTGCGGGTGGCCGAGCGCATCGAACAGAGCGCAAAGCCCCTTGGATGGTTGGCGTAGATCAGTTCATGGCTGACAGGCGCCACGTCGGCAAGGATCCCCAGCCAGCCGAAGGGATAGATCTTCTCGAAACTCCTGATCGCCCGTTCCGGGACGGCCTTGCGGCTGGTGCCGTGAAACCCGTCGCAGCCGGCGATGAAGTCACAATCGATGCGCTTGGCAACACCGTCTTTCACATAGGTGACGAAGGGAGAAGGGCCGTCGAAGTCATGCGGCGCGACATCGACGGCATCGTAGATCGATAAGGAGCCGCTTTCTTCGCGCCGCTCCATGAGATCGCGCGTCACTTCGGTCTGTCCGTAGACGGTGACGCGCCTGCCGCCGGTCAATTCGTGAAGGTCGATGCGATGGTCGCGTCCGTCGAAGGCCAGCGAGAAACCGTCATGCGGCAGGCCCTCGGCATGCAGCCTCGCGCCTGATTTGGCCTGATCCAACAGCCCGACGGTGCCTTCCTCCAGAACGCCGGCACGAACCCGGCCGAGGATGTAATCCTTGTTCACACGATCGAGGATGACATTGTCGATGCCGGCTTCGGTCAGAAGCTGGCCGAGCAGCAGGCCGGATGGCCCTGAACCGATGATGGCGACCTGAGTTCGCAAATACTGCCTCCCTGCATTTTTGCGTTTTGTCAGATTCTGCCGTGCCGCGCTTGCCGCAGCAATGGACATGCCGACCTAAAAATTGCACTAATCGAACATTGGTGTCGGCGAAGCCCCACGGAGCCCCATGAGCAGACAGGTCCCTACCTATGAACTCTACGGCGAAAAGACCGGGCGAGAACCGGATTTTTGGGTGCATTGCGAAACAATTCGCTCTCGCAGCAGTTTGCATCACTGGGAGATTCGCCCGCACCGCCACGAGAGTTTCTTTCAGATATTGTACATCGAAGGCGGTTCGGGCGATGCGATTTTCGGCGAAAAGAGCCATGCCATCCGTCCGCCGGCCATCATCACCGTGCCGCCCGGGCTCAATCACGGCTTTCGTTTTTCACGCGATATCGACGGCCTGGTGATCACCCTGTTGAGATCCCATCTCAGCCATCCGCCCGGCGACCGAAGCCAGCTCGGCGAATGGCTGGCGGCGCAGCATCTGACGCCGCTCGATCCCGATCGTGCCGAGGCAGCCTATGTCATGCAGACGTTGAGGCGGCTGGGCGACGAATTCGAAAACCGCCGCAGCGGCCGCAACGAGGCGTTGGCCGCCTATGTCGCTCTGGCGCTGCGGCTGACGGCGAGGATTTCCCAAGAGGGGAATACGCATGAACTTCCGCCCAACGAGAACGAGCGGCGGATGGAAATGCTGAGCGAGCTCATCCAGCAACATTTTCGATCGCACAAGCCCGCGTCTTTCTATGCCAGAGAGCTTGGGGTTTCGCCGACGCATCTCACCCGCATCGTCCGGTCGATGACCGGCAACACTCCCCACGAACTGATCGCCGGCAAGCTCGTCGAAGAGGCGAAACGCCAGCTCGTTTTTACGCTCGGCAGCGTTCAGGAGATCGGGTTTCGGCTCGGCTTTGCCGATCCCGCCTATTTCTCGCGCTTCTTTTTTAAATATACGGGAGAAACCCCGCGGGTCTGGCGCATGAAGGAAAAAGTCCGGCTCGAACGCGCATAGGGTTCCGGCATTCCGGGTGCGACGCGCTCGCGGACAGGCATCCGAGGGTCGCCCTGTGGGGATCGCCTTACCAGGCTTCGACGCCGTCTTCCGTGTTGCGGGCGCGTTCGTCGGCGCGGGTCTCGTATGCCTCGCGTTCCCCAGCTGGCTTGACGGTATCGGTTGAGCCATCCGGCCGGGCTTCGGGCGTCATGTAGAAGGCGAGCGCCTTTTCCAGCCGGGCGGCGGTAAGCGTGGCAGCGAAACCCTTCATGTCGTTTCCTCGGTCAGTGGCTTAGAGCTTCCTCAAGACACATAGCCTACGATATGGCCATTCTGGAACAGCGCTCCGGTCGTTTTCACCAACTTTAGACGTCGCTTGACGATTGCTCCCGCCGGATAATCTTCTCCGACCAGGTCCGCGCGACTCTGTTTGGTTTTGGCTTCACGCCGTCGGCCATGTCCAGTTCCGCACCTCCGGCATATCCTCACCATATTCGCGGACATAGTCGTGATGTTCCGCAAGCTTGCCACGGAAGGCGGCGAGCGCTTCTCCAGCTTTTTCCTTCAAGCCCGGCACACGCTCGATCGCTTCGATGGCGAGGTGGAAGCGATCGAGTTCGTTGAGGACGGTCATGTCGAAAGGTGTGGTCGTCGTGCCTTCCTCGATGAAGCCGCGGACGTGGATGTTGCGGTGGTTGGTGCGTTTGTAGGTCAGGCGGTGGATGAGATAGGGATAGCCGTGATAGGCGAAAATGACAGGCTTGTCGGCGGTGAAGATCGCATCGAATGCCTCGTCAGTCAGGCCGTGCGGATGCTGATCCCTGGATTGCAGTGCCAGGAGGTCGACGACGTTGACGGTGCGGATCTTCAGCTCGGGAATGGCCTGGCGCAGCAGGTCGACGACAGCAAGCGTCTCCATGGTCGGCACGTCGCCGGCGCAGGCCATGACGAGATCGGGCAGGATGGTGTCGTCCTCATTGCTCGCCCAGTGCCAGATGCCGACGCCGGCCTCGCAATGTTTCACCGCCTCGTCCATCGATAGCCATTGCGGCTCTGGCTGCTTGCCGGAGACGATGACATTGATGCGGTCATAGGTGCGCAGGCAATGGTCGCCGACCCAGAGCAGGGTGTTGGCATCGGGCGGCAGGTAGATGCGGACGATATCGGCCTTCTTATTGGCGACGAGGAAACCGGGATCCTGGTGGCTGAAGCCATTGTGGTCCTGACGCCAGACATGCGAGGTCAGCAGGTAATTCAGCGACGAGATCGGCTTTCTCCACTCGAGTTCCCGCGTCACCTTCAGCCATTTGGCGTGCTGGTTGAACATGGAATCGATGACGTGGATGAAGGCCTCGTAGCAGGAGAACAGGCCGTGGCGGCCAGTCAGCAGGTAGCCTTCCAGCCAGCCCTGGCAGAGATGTTCGCTCAGTGCGCATAGGTGAAGTTGAGGCCGGGTGTGGTGCCCCAATGGCCGAGCAGGCGGGGCTTGATGTGCTCTGGTTTCAGCTGCTCGCGCAACAGCGGATTGGCCAGCAGATAGATCTGGCCGATGGAGAGATAATTGGCGGCGCGCCAATAGCGGTCGATCAGAGTGAGTTCGGCATCGGTAAGAGCGGCGGTCGAGACATGCTTTTCCATGGGTTTCTCCCGTTCGAAAACGTCTTCAACGTCAATTCGACCGGCGGATGCCGGCAAGCTGTTGATCTGGATCACCCGCCGCGAAGAAGAGACAGCGCCTCGTCAGCGATGACCTGTTCCTCATCGGTGGCGATGACATGGGCGGCGATGCTGCTTTCCCGTGTGCTGATCGTGAAATCATTGGCGGCATTGGCCTTTTCGGCGATTGCAAGGCCAAGCCAGGACAGCCGCTTGGTCACGCCTGCGCGGATCTCCGGTTGATGCTCGCCGATCCCGGCGGTGAAGACGATGGCGTCAAGCCCGTTCAGCGTTACCGCCATGCGGCCGATTTCGCCGGCAATGCGCAGCGTGAAGAGGTTGATCGCCTGGCGCGCCTCCGGCCGGCCGTCCTTCAACAGCTCGCGCGTATCGGCGCTGATGCCGGAGACGCCAAGCAGGCCGGATCGGTGATAGAGCAGGTCTTCGATCTCCTCGAAGGACTGTTTCCTCTGATCGGCCAGATGCAGGATGACGCCGGGATCGAGCCAGCCCGGGCGCGTCGCCATCGGGATGCCATCGAGCGTCGAAAACCCCATGCTGCAATCGCGGCTGACGCCGTCATCCAATGCACAGAGGCTGGCGCCGCTGCCGAGATGGGCGACGACCACCTTTGCCGCGCGCGGCGCCTTGCGGCGAAGCTCTCCGGCGATGAATTTATAGGAAAGGCCGTGGAAGCCGTAGCGCTTGATGCCCTCGTCATGCAGCGCGCGGGGAATGGCGAAGCGGCGAACGAGATCGTCCTGCGTGGCGTGGAAGGCGGTGTCGAAGGAGGCGGTCTGGGCAAGATGCGGTTTCAGATGCTTGAGCGCGCGGATGAAACGCAGCGCCTGCGGCTGGTGCAGGGGCGCAAGCGGGGTCAGCGCATCGACGGCATCGATTGCGGCGGCGTCGAGGGCGATCGCCCTGGTGAAGCGGTCGCCGCCATGGACGACGCGGTGGCCGGCAGCGTGCGCGGCGGTCATGTCGAAATGATCGGCGAGAAGCGCGAAAGTCTCATCGATGACGCCGTGCAGATCTTCTGTCACCTCGGCCTTCATCGGAATCTCGAAGGTCTGCGGCCCTTTCGTCAGGCCGAGCGACAGCGGTTCGGCGCGGAAATCGATCACGCCCTTGCCGATGCGCCGTGCCTTGCCGCCGTCTATCGCGAAGATGCCGATCTTAACGGTCGAGGAGCCGGTGTTGAAGGTCAGCAGCAGGTCGGTCGATGACATGTCTTCTAAGACTCCGCGCGGGTGTGAGATGACCGAACTTAGCGTCGGATGTCCAGGCGGGAAGGATTTATTCGCCCGGGGCGCGCTTTGTTGCTGCATAGACAACCATCGTCCGCCGCTTGGGATCGCAACGCGGCATCTTTTATGGAAGCGACGGTACCAGGCGCATCACCGTCAATATCGCCCGGCATCAGTGGCTTACGGGCGGTTCAGTCGGGGCGTCATGAGAGCTTCACGCGGCGGAATTATTAACAAAAGGCAAATTTGCAAACGGAATAAGGAACTATGCCATGGCCGATATTGCCCCCAGCCAGGTTCATAGCGACACGTCCCACCCGCTCCACAGTTCGAATTCGGCCGGCAAGTGGTTCTTGCCGCTGTTTGCGCTCGTTCTGGTCTGCGGCCTTGGATATGTTGCCTATGCACTCGGCCGCGACCTCACGACCGCAGTTGCCGTTCCCTGGATTCTCCTAGGCCTTGCGCTGCTCATCGCGCTCGGCTTCGAGTTCGTCAACGGCTTCCATGATACGGCCAATGCCGTCGCCACCGTAATCTACACCCGCTCCATGCCGGCGGAATTCGCCGTCATCTGGTCCGGCTTTTTCAACTTTCTCGGCGTGCTGACCTCGAGCGGCGCCGTCGCCTTCGGCATTCTGGCCCTGCTGCCGGTGGAATTGATCCTGCAGGTCGGCTCCGGCTCCGGCCTTGCCATGGTTTTCGCGCTGCTGATTGCCGCGATCGTCTGGAACCTGGGCACCTGGTATCTCGGCCTGCCGTCGTCGAGTTCGCATACGCTTGTGGGATCGATCATTGGCGTCGGCCTTGCCAACCAGTTCCTGGCGCCGGCAGGCACTGCGACCAGCGGCGTCGACTGGTCGCAGGCGACCAATATCGGCCTGTCGCTTTTGATCTCGCCGCTGATCGGCTTCGGTCTTTCCGCTGTTCTCCTGCTGGTCATGAAGCTTCTGGTGCGCAACAAGGCGCTCTATGCCGAACCGAAGGGCAACCAGCCGCCGCCGCTCTGGATCCGTGCGATCCTGATCTTCACCTGCACCGGCGTCAGCTTCGCCCACGGCTCCAACGACGGCCAGAAGGGCATGGGCCTCATCATGCTGATTTTGATCGGCCTGGTGCCGACGGCTTTCGCGCTGAACCGCACCCCCGATGTCAACTATCTCGAAGCCTACAAGACGGCATCGGCTCAGGTGGAAACCGCGCTCGGCAAGTATGTGAAGCCGGGTGTTGCTGTCGCAGACTACAAGGCCGAAGTCAGCAACGCCGTCAAGAACAAGACATGGACGGATGCGACGACGCCGGCCCTGCAGCAATATATCCACCAGACGAGTGCCGAAGTCGCCGGCTACCCGACGCTCGAAGCGGTGCCGACCAATCTCGTCGGCAACGTCCGCAACGACATCTATCTGATCGGCGAGGCGCTGAAGCTGATCGACAAGCAGAAGCTGCTGCCGATGGATGCCCGCGACCTCGGCGCAGTGACGAACTACCACAAGGCGGTCGACAACGCGACGAAGTTCATCCCGCTCTGGGTGAAAGTGGCGGTCGCGATCGCGCTCGGCCTCGGCACGATGGTGGGCTGGAAGCGCATCGTCGTCACCGTCGGCGAGAAGATCGGCAAGACGCATCTGACCTATGGTCAGGGTGCGGCAGCCGAAGTCGTGGCGATGGTCACCATCGCCTCGGCCGATCATCTCGGCTTGCCGGTCTCGACGACGCATGTGCTGTCATCCGGCGTTGCCGGCACCATGGCGGCGAATGGCTCCGGCCTGCAATGGTCGACCGTGCGCAACATGCTGATGGCCTGGGTGCTGACGCTGCCGGCCTCGATCGCGATCGCCTTCGTGCTCTTCGTGATCATGCGTCAGGTTTTTTAGGGCGTCCCGTCAGGCCGTGGAGGCCAGGCTGGCATTGCGATCGCTGATGAAGATGCCCGCCTCGGCGGCGGGCATCGCCTTGCCGAAGAGATAGCCCTGGCCGATGTCGCAGCCGAGCTGCAGCAGGAAGGCGAGCTGGCCGTGCTCCTCGATGCCTTCCGCAGTCGTCTTGATGTTGAGGCTCCTGCCGAGGCCGAGCATGGCGCGGACGATCTTTTCCTGGCGTTCTTCGTCGCGATAGGTGGCGATGAAGCTTTTGTCGATCTTGATCTTGTCGAAACGATAGCGGGCGAGCTGGGCGAGGCTCGAATAACCCGTGCCGAAATCGTCGAGTGCGATCTGGATGCCGGCGGCGTGCAGTTCGTCGAGAATGAGGGCGGCGACGGCGGGATCCTGGATCAGCGCGTTTTCGGTGATCTCCACTTCCAGGCGCTGCGGTGGCAGCCGGCTTGCCGAAAGCACCTTCAGAATGCGCGACGTCAGCAATCTGTCTTCCATCTGCACCGGCGAGACGTTGAAGGACAACGTCACATGCTCCGGCCAGGTGAGGGCGTCGCTGCAGGCCTGGGCAAGAAGATCCTCGAACAATGCGGTGATCATGCCGGTTTCCTCGGCGATATCGATGAAGACCGGCGGCGGGATGTTGACGCCGTCGTCGCCGATCCAGCGCGCCAGCGCCTCGAAGCCGCAGAGCTGGCCGGTCTTCAGGTCGATCAGCGGCTGATAGAAGGGCTTGATCGCCTTGTTGGAGATTGCGGCGCGCAGCCTGGTTTCCAACGCGGCGCGTTCCGTAACTTTGTCCTGCATCGAAGGTTCGAAGACGAAATAATGGTTGGGCCCGCGTGATTTCGCCTCGTACATGGCGAGGTCGGCACGGTGGGCGGCATCTTCCAGCGGTTCGGCTTCCTCGACCCAGCGGTCATAGCCGACGCTAGCGCCGACTTCGACGGCAAAACCATCGATATGGATCGGCCGGGTGACGGCCTGGATCAGCAGCCTGGCAAAACGCTCCTCGCGCTGCGCCGTCAGGGCGAAGGCGACGATGATGAATTCGTCGCCGCCGAAGCGGTAGACGCAATCGGCATTGCCGAGCGCGCAGATGCGTCTGGCAACCTCGATCAACAGGATGTCGCCGCCCTTGTGGCCGACGAGGTCATTGACCTTCTTGAAGCCGTCGAGGTCGACGGAGAAGATGGTGACGTTGCGGTCCCACTCCTCGATCTCCGCCTCGTCGTCCTTGATCGGCCGTGAGAGGATCTTGCGCTCGAAGGCGTAGCGGTTCGGCAGCTTGGTCAGATGGTCGTGGGTTGCGGTCCAATCGGCCTTCGACTGGGCGGTGGCGCGCAGTTCCATTTCCTTACGCAGATCGGCGATGCGCAGCACCGAATAGATGAAGCTCATGGCGCCGGCGATGCCGAGCGCCAGAACGAGCTTGTCGGCGCCGTACTCGCCGAAGCCGATCATGAAGGAGACCAGGCTGTCGTCGAGCTGCAACAGCGTGCCGAGGAGCCAGAGGGTTACCCCAAATCCGACGATCGACACGCATTGCCTTCCGGCCCTGCTTTGGAAAAACACCGGCATTATGCCTTCTCCATCTCCCACCCTTCGCGGAGATATCACGAAAGTCTGAATGTTTGTTGAAACCAGAAGGCGAATTATCGGAGGCAGCAGCCTGTTGCTGTGCCGCTGAGAGACCGACGGGCTTGGGGGAATCTGGGCGTCGTCGTGGGCGATCCCGGTTCAGGAGACCAGTCGACGCGGGAAAGAACGAAGGCGAGCGTGCTAATGCAGCGCTCGCCCTTTCTCGTGCTTCAGGCGGTGGCGATCAGCAGCGGAACGCTGACGATGAGACCAACCAGAACCGTGACTGTGGCGACACGCATGAAACGCAGCCGTCGCGTGCGCTCGCCACTCCAATCATATGTCATTCTTCCATCTCCTTGGGACAAGGAAGTAGTCCCCGCGAAACCGGGTTCAACAGAGATGACGCGATTTGCTTGTGCAAGGCTGGATAAGAATCAGCAGTTTCTAATGCTGGAAGCGCAGCGACCAGCGCAGTCCGTTGCTGGTCATGCGAACGATGGCGAGCGGCTCGACGTCGCTCAGCCAGAAAGAGGAGAGCGGCGCCTGAAGCACATGGGCGACAGCCGCCCGGATGACGGCCGCGTGGCTGACGGCGATCACATGGCCGCCGAGGGCGGATTCACTGTCCATCCAGCCGGCGACGCGGGTGCGCAGATCAACAAAGCTCTCGCCGCCATGCGGGGCCGCTTCCGGATCGCTCATCCAGGCCATGAGGTTCTCCGGCTCTTCGGCCTCTATCGCCGCGATCGACCTGCCGGCCCACCGGCCATGGTCGCAGTCACGAAGTGCGAGGTCTATCCTGGCTTCGAGGTGGAGCGCTTCCGCTGTCTGGCGGGCACGCAAAGCGGGGCTCATGGCAATGCGGTCGGCGCGCGGCGGGGCGGCCATTTTGCCGGCTTCTTCCGCCGCCTTGCCTTCCAGCGTTTCGTCGAGCGGGAACAGCGCCTTGCGGTTCGCCGTCGTCGCGCCGTGGCAGATCCAGGTGAGGCGCGTGTTCACGGTCGTTCTGATCTCCCGGAATGCGGCTCCGGCGCCGCGCGTCTTTTCGAGAGGCGCAAGGGACGCTGTAGCAGTTTGAATGGCTCCATAATCTATCCCTGAATCAATTCCGATTTAAGGAATTATGCAGCAGGACGCCTCTCTGCCGGCTTGTGAAGTTTCGTTGACAGTCTCTTCGGCGTGCAGATATAACCGTGCTGTTGCGGGTTTGGAAGCCGGTGTAAGTCCGGCGCGGTCGCGCCACTGTGACCAGCGTGTCGAAAGTTCTTCGCGCTGGAAGTCAGACCCTACTGCACAAGCACTCTTTCGACTGAACGCGTCATTCCCGGAGGAATATATGTCTGACACCACTTTCGCGCCCGTTGCGGTACCGGCGCCGATCCCTGTAGGCGAGATCCTGCCCTGGGCGATCTTTGGCGGCCTGCTGATGCTGATCGTCCTCTATTTCGTCGGCACCGAGGAAGGCGCGATGGCGCTGTTCAACGGCATGTATGTGCACGAATTCGTGCATGACGGCCGCCATCTCCTCGGCTTTCCCTGCCACTAAAGCGCGTCGCGATCTTTCAGATTCGCTCGTCTCGCTTTAGGTTTTCGTTTTTACGCATGTCGTTATCGAAAAACCGCTGCACACTTTTGCGCGACGTGCTTTAAGGGAGTTCCTGACATGGTTGGAAACCTTCTGCTTCGCGGCATGCTCGCGGGCCTGATTGCTGGCATCCTCGTTTTCGCTTTCGCCCATACTTTCGGTGAGCCGCTGGTCGATGCGGCGATCGCCTTCGAGGAGGCAAGCGCCCAGGCGGCCGGCGAAGCTGCCGAACCTGAAATCGTCAGTCGCGCCACGCAGGCCGGTCTCGGCCTTTTCACCGGCGTCATGGCCTACAGCGTCGCTGTCGGCGGGCTCTTCGCACTTGCCTTCGCTTTCGTACACGGCCGTTTCAGCAGCCTTTCGGCGCGTGGCACCTCAGCCGTCATCGCCATTGCCGCCTTCGTGGCGATCGTCATCGTTCCCAGTATCAAGTATCCGGCCAACCCGCCGGCGGTCGGCAATCCCGACACGATCGGCGTCAGGACCGAGTTGTTCTTCCTGATGATCGTCGTCTCGCTCGCAGCCCTGATTGCCGCGGTGGCGCTGTCTCGCCGCCTTTCCGAGCGCTTCGGTCTCTGGAACGGCGCGATCATCGCCGGCATTGTCTATCTCGTCTTCATCGGCGTCGTGCTCTATCTGCTGCCGCCGATCAACGAGGTGCCGGAGAACTTCTCGGCGATGGTGCTCTGGCGGTTCCGCACGACCTCGCTTGGCATGCATGTGATCCTCTGGGCAGCCTTGGGGCTGGCTTTCGGAGCGCTTGCCGAAAAGCGGCTTGCAGTTAAGGGCGGGCAACGAGGTCGGCCGGCAACGGCATTTCACTGAAAGCATCGAAGGGCGCCGCTTTGCCGGCGCCCTGAACTTTGGGAGCTAGCCCGACTTTTTCGAGCGAGTATGAAAAGCAGCAGAACCACACCAATCCTGTCGGCGGCGTTAATCACGGCCGCCTTTTTGTGTGTGGTTGCCGGAAGCGCTTCTGCTCATAGCCGCAGCGATGGCGGCAGCCATGCGGGCCTCAATATCCCCGAGATTTCCCATGGCGAGATGGCTGTCATGTCTGACTATCGCAGTGGGATTATCGACCTTGCATCCCGCGCAGTCGATACGAACGAGCCGTTCCGGCGCGTTCTGAACTATGCCGAAATCCAGTATTCCTACTGCCTATGGGGCCGGATGCCGGGCAGTGTGACCGATGAGCAAAGCCCGTTCAACGAATGCGCCCATGCCTATCTCGCGGCGGCCAAGGCGGTCTTGCTTTCGATGCGTGAGATGCCGCGGGAGAGAGCTGCGGCGGATGAAATTATTTCCGCGGTCGATGCCGATATGGTGCGGCGCGGTCTTGCGCTCATCACCTGTCGATTCAGCGGCGAGGCCTTCAACACCGCTGACATCATCAAGCCACGCTGGAGCGGGATACCATTCCATGCCGCCAGCATGGCGTCGATGACGGGGCTTGCCTCCTTGTTCGGCCTTGGCGTGTTTGCGCTTCGCCGTTTCTCGCGGCCGAAAGCTCAATCGTCGGAATAGCGCTGCTCACGCCAGGGATCGCCATAGATGTGATAGCCGTTCTTTTCCCAGAAGCCGGCCTGGTCGGCGGGCATCAGCTCGATGCGGCGCAGCCATTTGGCGCTTTTCCAGAAATAGAGATGCGGCACGACGAGGCGCATCGGGCCGCCGTGATCCGGTGTCAGCGGCAGGCCTTCCCAGGCGGTGGCAAGGATCGCATCCTCGGCGGCGAAATCGGCCAGCGGCAGGTTGGTGGTATAGCCGTCATAACTTGTCAGCATGACGTAAGCCGCTTCGGGCTTGGGCATGGCGAGATCAAGCAGATCGCGCGTCGAAACGCCCTTCCATTTGTTGTCGTAGCGCGACCACGTGGTGACGCAGTGGATGTCGCTGACCTTGGTGCTCTGCTCGATCGCCTGAAAGGCGGCCCAGGTGAGGGTGAGCGGCGTTTCGATAAGGCCGCGCACGTCAAGCCGCCAGGAATCTGTGGAGACAACAGGCTGCTGGCCGAGATCGAGCACCGGCCAGTTCTTGACGAGGTGCTGGCCGGGCGGCAGGCGCTCGGCTTCGGGACGGCTGATGCGGCCGGTCAGGAACTTGCCTTCGGCCGCCCAACGGCGCTTGGATGTGGTGAGCTTGCTGTCGGCGGGCGTCTGGTCGTCGCTCATGGGCGGGGCCTCCTTGCGGTGCAGCAATAGGACATCCGCCCCTGCCGGGTGTCAAGTTTCGGCAGGCCCTTGGAAATCCCTGTCCACCCCCATAGAGCGCCGCGCGTCCGGCCGGACGCGCTAAGGACGCTCTATCACTTTGAATTGGCGCATAATCCTTTCCGAAAATCGATTCCGATTTTCGGGGTTATGCGTTAACTTGAGCCGTCGGGTATGCCTCGCTGGGGAGTGGAGGCAGAAAGGGGAGGAGCCGGATCTGTCTTCGAGATATCGTGCCATAGCGGCTTTGCTGGTGGTGCCGCTGATCATCTTCGCCTTCTTCACTTATGGGAGCGCGATTGCGACGCGCGCCTATATGGAGGAGGCTTCGGCACAGGCAGGAACGGCGCTGCGGCTTGCCGTTTCGGCACTCAGCGGCCATCTCAACCGCTACGAGGCGCTGCCGGCGCTGATCGCCGATCACGACGACATCAAGGAATTGGTGAGCGCGCCCGAGGATGCGGCGCTGCGCGATGCGGCCAATCTCTATCTCAAGGAGATCAACGGGCTGCTGAAATCCTCTGACATCTATGTGGTCAAGCCGGATGGAGAGACGATCGCGGCCAGCAATTACGATGGGCCTGGAAGCTTCGTTGGACAGAATTTCAGCTACAGGCCCTATTTCCAGGATGCGATCGAAGGCCGGCAGGCGCGCTTCTACGCGCTCGGCACCACCTCGTTGAAACGCGGCTATTATTTCGCTGCGCCGATCCGGACCGGTGCGGATATTCGCGGCGTCATCGTCTTCAAGGTCGATATTGATATGATCGAATCCTCCTGGGGCGGCGGCGAATACAAGATCTTCGTCTCCGATCCCGAGGGCATCATCTTCATGTCCGGCAGCCCGGAATGGCTTTACGGCGCGATCCTGCCGCTGACGGCGGACCGCATCGCACGCACGGAGGCCTCGCGGCGCTATGCCAATGCCAGGCTGGCGGCGCTGCCAGTGACGCGACATCACTTCGAGCAACATGAGCTGATGACGCTGGCCGGCGAGCGCGACTCGAGCGAATATCTGGTGCTCTCGCATTATATGCCGGCCGAGGACTGGACGGTGAACGTGCTGATGGAGACGAGTTCCATCCGCGCCCAGGCGCGCACGGCGCTTGCCGCCGTGTTTCTTATTCTCTGCATTGCAGGGCTTACGGTGGCCGTCCTTCGCCAGCGGCGGGCGCGGCTTGCCGAGCGCATGCAGTTGCAAGCGGAGGCCCGCAACGAACTGGAACAGCGCGTCGAGGAGCGCACGGCCGATCTTGCGCGCGTCAACAGCCGCATCGAGGAGGAGATCGCCGAACGGCGGCTGACCGAACAGCAGCTCCGCCAGACACAAGCCGACCTCATCCAGGCGGGCAAGCTTGCCGGCCTCGGGCAGATGTCGGCTGCCCTTTCGCACGAGTTCAACCAGCCGCTCGCCGCCGCCAAGACCTATACGGACAGTGCCTCCGTCCTCATCGACCGTGGGCGGACGGAGGAGGCGCGGGATAATATCCGGCGGATCGGTGGGCTGATCGACCGCATGGCTGCGATCAGCCGGCACCTGCGCAACTTCGCCCGCAAGCCGAACGAGAAGCTCGGGTCGGTGTCTCTCGACGAGGCGATGCATGATACGCTCGAGATCATTGCCTGGCGGCTGAAGGCGGCGGACGCCGAACTCCTGCTGGATCTCGGGCCGCGTCCGTCGGTTGTGCGCGCCGGTTCGGTGCGTCTGCAGCAGGTGCTGGTGAATGTGATTTCCAACGCGGCCGATGCGGTGGAAGGGCTGGATGACAGACGCATCGAGGTTTCGGCCTTCGAGGAGGCCGGCAAGGTGGTGCTGACAGTGCGGGACCATGGGCCCGGCGTGCCGGCGGCGATCGCCGAGCGTATCTTCGATCCCTTCTTCACGACGAAGGGTGTCGGCAAGGGGCTCGGCCTCGGGCTTTCGATCTCCTACAACATCATCAAGGATTTCGGCGGCAGCCTTGCTGCTGCCAATCATCCCGAAGGGGGCGCGGTGTTCCGCATCGAGCTGCAATCGGCGGCAGGGCTGATGCCGGAGGCGGCGGAATGAACGATGCGAAGATCCTGCTGGTCGACGACGAGGAGGAACTGCGCCGCTCGACGGCGCAGGCGCTGGAGCTCTCCGGCTTCAGCGTCGAGACCTATTCGAACGGCGACCATGTGCTGGAGCTGATCGGCTACAGCTTCCCCGGCGTGGTCGTCAGTGACATCCGCATGCCGGGCATCGACGGCATGACGCTGATGCAGAAGATCCGCGAGCTCGACCCGGAGGTGCCGGTCATTCTCGTCACCGGGCACGGCGATGTGCAGCTTGCGGTGAAGGCGATGCGCGAAGGCGCCTATGATTTCATCGAGAAGCCGTTCACGCCCGAGATGCTCGCCGGCGTCATCCGCCGGGCGATGGAGCGGCGCGGCCTCGTGCTCGAAAACCGGCTGTTGAAAGCGGTCGCCGGCAAGCGCGACGATATCGAGGCGCGGCTGCCGGGTCGCACGCAGGTGATGGTGGATTTGCGCTACCGCATCCGGGCGATCGGGGCGAGCGATGCCGATACGCTTATCGTCGGAGAAACGGGTGCCGGCAAGGAGGTTGTGGCGCGTGCGCTCCACGACATCAGCGCTCGGGCGAGCCGGCCGTTTATCGCGATCAATTGCGCCGCACTGCCGGCAAACCTGATCGAGAGCGAGCTTTTCGGCCATGAGGTGGGGGCCTTTCCGGGTGCGGTGAGGCCGCGTTACGGAAAATTCGAACATGGGCGCGGCGGCACGATCCTGCTCGATGAGATCGGCTCAATGCCCTTCGACCTGCAGGCGAAGTTTCTGCGGGTGCTGCAGGAACGGGTAATCTCACGGCTCGGATCGAACGAAGTGGTGGCGCTCGACGTGCGCTTCATCGCGACGAGCAAGGTCGATCTGGAGGCGGAGGTGGCGGCGGGGCGTTTTCGCGCCGACCTCTTCTATCGGCTGAATGTCGCGACGCTGCATGTGCCGTCGCTGTCGCAGCGGCGGGCGGATGTTCCGCTGCTTTTCCTGCAGCTGGTGCGGGAAGCGGCGGCCCGCTATGGCCGCGACGAGATGGCCGTGCCGCCGGACGTGATCTCCGATATCGCTCAGCGCGACTGGCCCGGCAATGTGCGTGAATTGAGGAACGCCGCAGACCGTCTGGTCCTCGGTCTCGACAATGGCGGGCGCCAAGCCGAGGAGGCGACCGGGCTTGCTGAGCGTGTCGCCGAATTCGAACGAGGGGTCATTGCCAGCGCGCTGGTGGCCCATGGAGGCAGCCTCAGGCCGGTCTATGAGTCGCTCGGCATTTCCCGGAAGACGCTCTACGAAAAGATGCAGAAATATGGTCTCGACAAGCGGATGCTGACCACCGAAAGTTAGCCATTTCGGAAGGAGCATGCTTTTCGAAGTGACGATTCCGGCGGCTGGCCGCGCATTCTCTCCAACCTCAAGGCGCTGATCGAGACCGGCGAAGTGGTACTGCCTCAGAAAAGTAAGGGTGTGGCTACAGTGCGATGGGTGGATTTCCACCCATCGCACTGCCTGTTTGTTTCCGAATCGACCCATGCTGCATCGCACTGTCGCAAAATCGTCTTTCGAAAGCGGCTGTAATGATTGCGGGTCGATTTTTCCCGGCGGCAAATAGGTGATCCGAACCGGCGCGGAGGATGTGTCGGCGGGCTTGCTTATTTCATCAGGGAGGAAACGATGAAAATTCTGAAGGCCATGCTCGGCCTGACCGCGGCTGCCGCGGTCTCTGTTCTCGCCAGCGTCGCTTCGGCGCAGACCTATCCCGAGCGCACCATCACCATGGTCGTGCCCTTTGCGGCCGGCGGCCCGACCGATACCGTTGCGCGCCTGGTCGCCGAATCCATGTCGAAGGATCTCGGCCAGCAGATCGTCGTCGAAAATGTCGGTGGCGCGGGCGGCACGCTCGGCGCCGGCCGCGTGGCGAATGCCGATCCCGACGGTTATACCATCCTGCTGCACCATATCGGCATGGCGACCAGCGCCACGCTCTACCGCAAGCTTGCCTATGACACGCTCGGCGCCTTCGACTATGTCGGCCTCGTCACCGAGGTGCCGATGACGATCGTTGCCCGCAAGGACATGGAGCCGGCCGACCTCAAGGGGCTGATCGATTACATCAAGGCCAATAAGGACAAGGTCACGGTCGCCAATGCCGGAATCGGTGCGGCCTCGCATCTCTGCGGCATGATGTTTATGAGCGCCATCCAGACGCCGCTGACGACCGTTCCCTACAAGGGCACCGGCCCTGCCATGACCGATCTGCTCGGCGGCCAGGTCGACGTCATGTGCGACCAGACGACCAACACGACGAAGCAGATCCAGGGCGGCACGATCAAGGCCTATGCCGTGACCTCGCCCAAACGCCTCGACGTAATGAAGGACATTCCGACTGCCGTCGAAGCCGGCCTGCCGGGTTTCGAAGTCGGTATCTGGCACGGCATCTATACGCCGAAGGGCACGCCGGCTGAGATCAACGAACGTCTGTCGAAGTCGCTGCAGGTGGCGCTGAAGGATCCGAATGTCGGCGCCCGCTTCGCCGAGCTCGGCACGACGCCATCCTCCGACGCTGATGCGACGCCGGCTGCGCTGAAAGCCAAGCTCGAGAGCGAGATCGCCCGCTGGAAAACCGTGATCGAGGCTGCCGGCGAATATGCCGACTGAGGATTATCCTCGTCCAGGACATGCCGGATGAGCCCTTCACTCTAACCCTCTCCCCGCATGCGGGGAGAGGATGCCGGCAGGCGGATGAGGGGCAATCGCATCAGCAGCGCATCACGAACCATCTCCAACCCCAGGAGACACCATGAAATCCATCAGTTTCGATACCACCAATGCGATCTGCGGCGCGCTTTTCGTCGCGACCGGTGCTTTCTTCGCCATCCAGTCGCTGGGGCTCGACCTCGGCACGACAGTGCGCATGGGGCCTGGTTATTTTCCCCTGGTGCTGGCCGGCGTGCTCGTGCTTCTCGGCGCGATCATCTTCATTCAGGCTCTCCGCGTAGAGGGCGAGCCGATCGACCCGTTTGCCTGGCGCGGCATGCTCTTCATTCTGCCGGCACCGGTGTTCTTCGGCTTGACGGTGCGGGGGCTGGGTTTTGCGCCGTCACTGTTCTTCACCGCCTTTATCGCCTGCTTCGCATCGCAAAAGATGAACCTGTTCTTCGCGATCATCCTCTCGCTGCTGCTGACGATCTTTTCGGTGGCGGTCTTCAGCTATGGGCTCGGCTTGCCGTTCGAGCGCTTCGGCCCCTGGGTCCGGTTCTAGGAGACGATGATGGATCTTTTCAGCAATCTCGCGCTCGGCTTTGCGACGGCCGGAACTCCGGAAAACCTGTTCTTCTGCCTGATCGGCGTGCTGCTCGGCACGCTGATCGGCGTGCTGCCCGGCATCGGCGCCACGGCGACGATCGCCATGCTCTTGCCGATCACCTTCCAGCTCGAGCCGGTCTCCTCGCTCATCATGCTCGCCGGCATCTATTACGGCGCGCAGTATGGTGGTTCCACGACGGCGATCCTGATCAACATGCCGGGCGAATCCTCTTCGGCCGTCACCGCGATCGACGGTTACCAGATGGCCCGCAAGGGCAGGGCGGGGGCAGCGCTTGCGATCGCGGCGCTCGGCTCGTTCTTCGCCGGCACCGTGTCGACCTTTCTCGTCGCGATCTTCGCGCCGCCTCTCACCGCAATCGCGCTGCAATTCGGTTCGGCGGAATATTTCTCGCTGATGATCGTCGGCCTTGTTTCCTCGATCGCTCTCGCGCACGGCTCTGTCGTCAAGGCGCTGGCGATGGTGGCGCTCGGGCTGCTGCTCGGTCTCGTCGGTACCGACATCTATACCGGCACGCCGCGCTTCACGCTCGGTATCCGCGAATATGCCGATGGGCTGAACTTCGTGGCGCTCGCCGTCGGCGTCTTCGGGGTTGCGGAAATCCTGCGCAACCTCGAGGGCGAGTCGACACGCACGGTGCTGATGGCCAAGGTGTCCGGCCTTTTGCCGTCTCGCCAGGAATTCAAGGAGATGATCGCACCCGTCATTCGAGGCACGGCGATCGGTTCGGCGCTCGGCATCCTGCCGGGCGGTGGCGCCATCCTTGCCTCCTTCGCCTCCTATACGGTGGAAAAGCGGATGTCGAAGACGCCGGAGGAGTTCGGCAAGGGTGCGGTTGCGGGCGTCGCAGGGCCGGAATCGGCAAACAATGCCGGTGCGCAAACCTCGTTCATTCCGCTCCTGACGCTCGGCATTCCGGCCAATCCCGTCATGGCGCTGATGATCGGCGCGATGATCATCCAGGGCATCGTGCCCGGTCCGAACGTCGCCACCGAGCAGCCGGCGCTGTTCTGGGGCATCATCGCCTCGATGTGGATCGGCAACCTGATGCTGGTCATCCTCAACCTGCCGCTGATCGGGCTCTGGGTGAAGCTCTTGACCGTGCCTTACTACGTGCTCTTCCCCGTCATCATGGCTTTCTGCTCGATCGGGGTCTACAGCGTCAACGCCAACGTCTACGATCTCTATGCCGTCGCCTTCTTCGGGCTCATCGGCTATGTGCTGGCAAAGCTTCGTTGCGAACCGGCGCCGCTCTTGCTCGGCTTCGTGCTTGGGCCGCTACTCGAAGAGAACCTCCGGCGCGCCATGATCCTGTCGCGTGGTGATCCGACGACCTTCGTCACGCGGCCGATCAGTGCCATTCTTCTGGCCATTGCGGTTGCCGTGCTGATCGTCGTCTTCCTGCCGAGCGTCAAGAAGAAGCGCGAGGAGGTGTTCGTCGAGGAGGCGTAGAGCATGATGCCGAAAAGTGTGAGCGGTTTTCGGACGACATCATGCTCTAACTCGTTAATTGAGAACGGGATTCAGATTTTTGGCCCGGCCTAAAATCATCCTGTTCTGGGGTTGAACTTGTGGGCCGTTTGATAAACAAGGAATGATCTGATGCGGGCGCCGGTTGGGCGCCCGTTTCGCATGACAGGATATCCAGGCCCCAGGACCATTGCCCGATGAGCATTCCCGCCCGGATCAAGGACGATCTGCCGTTTCTGACCTCCCTGCGCCGCGACCTGCACGCGCATCCCGAACTCGGTTTCGAGGAGGAGCGTACCGCCGGCATCGTCGCGAGGCTTCTCGAAGAAGCTGGTATCACGGTGCATCCCGGCCTCGGCGGCACCGGCGTGGTCGGCACGCTACAGCTCGGCAACGGCTCGCGCAGGATCGGGCTGCGTGCCGATATGGATGCGCTTGCCATGCCTGAAATGGCAGAGCGGCCTTATAAATCGACCGCGCCCGGCAAGATGCATGCCTGCGGCCATGACGGCCATACGGCGATGCTCCTCGGCGCTGCGCGGCATCTTGCTGCGACGCGGAATTTTTCCGGCACGGTGCATTTCATCTTCCAGCCGGCCGAAGAAGGGCGAGGCGGAGCAAGGCGCATGGTCGAGGAGGGGCTGTTTAAGCTTTTTCCCTGCGATGCCGTCTACGGGCTGCATAACATGCCTGGGCTTGCGGTCGATGAGATCGCCGTGGTCGAGGGACCGCAGCTTGCCTCCTCCGACAGCTGGCGCATGACCTTCCGCGGGACCGGCACGCATGGCGCCAAGCCACATCTCGGCCGCGATCCGATCACGGCTGCCGGCACATTCCTGTCATCGCTGCAGACGATCGTCGGACGGGTGGTCGATCCGCTGCAGCCGGCCGTCGTCAGCGCCTGTTTCCTGCGGGCGGGCGACCCGAAGGCGCTGAACGTCATTCCTGATATCGTCGAGATCGGCGGGACGGCGCGGGCCTATTCGCCTGATGTGCGTAATCAGCTGGAGACCGAGATCGGACGACTGGCGCAGGGTAGTGCAGCCATGTACGACATCACCGTGGACTATGCATTCGAACGGCGGATTCCGCCTGTCATCAATGACGCGGATGCGACCATGCGGGCGCTCGCGGCCGCCGGCTCGGTGTTTGGCGGGAAGGTGCAGACAAGTTTTCCGCCGTCGACGGCGGGCGACGATTTCGCCTTCTTCGCCCAGAATGCGCCGGGCTGTTACGTCTGGCTCGGCAACGGCCCGGCGGTGGACGGCGCGCTGCATCACAACACGGCCTATGATTTCAACGATGAAGCGCTTGGTTATGGGGCGGCTTACTGGGTGGCGTTGGTCGAGCGGGAATTGAAGGTCTAGCTGGAGTTTGAGGTGGCGGGGACGCACGCCCCTTTATATATGGTCTGTGCGTCTCGGCTTACATAACCTCCAGCACCGGACTCTCAAGCACTTTCCCCGTCACCACATCGGCAATTCCCCGATCCGTCTGGTGCGGGCCGGCATTGCAGGCGAGCGTTGCGCCGAAGCAGGCCTTGAAGACCCGATAGGGTGGTTTCCAGTCGACAATCTTTTCCATGGCCTTGCGGATGCCGACGAAGGCCAAGGCGGTGTCCTTCAGCGATGCATCCGTCACCAGGCCGGAGAGCGGCAGCCGCAGGATCGCCTCGATTCGGCCGTCCTTGGCGACCGCCATGCCACCGCCGGCTGATATGACGGCGTTGGCGGCGAGCGTCATGTCGCGCGCATTGCCGCCAAAGACGGTGAGGTTGTGGCTGTCATGCGAAACAGTGGTACAGAAGGCGCCGCGCCATTCACCCCAGCCGGTGAGGAAGCCGATACGCGGGGTACCATCGGCTTTGCCGTGGCGATGGGCGACGGCGATCATGGCGCTGCCCGCCGGCGGAACGACGAAACCGTCCCTGACCTCGGTTTCGGCCTCGCCCCATTGCGTGAAGCGCGGGCGGTCGATGGTGGCGACGCGGACGCGCTCGTCCTTCGCCGGAATGCGGAAATCATTCTCAGTCAGCGGCGGCAGCTTCACCGAATTGACAAGCGGCGCCGTATCAATCTGCTGGACGGCAGCCTGCATGCTGCCGTTGCGGGCAGCGATGCGGCCACCTGATATGACCAGCCGTGCCCGGAATTCCATGAGGTCGTCGAAGAGCACGATGTCGGCGCGGCGGCCGGCGGCGACGAGGCCGAGATCGGTGCGCTTCAGACGTTGTGCGGCATTGAAAGTCGCGGCACGGATGGCCCATTCCGGCTTCATGCCGTAGCGCACCAAGCGCCTGATGACGTCGTCGAGGCCACCATCTTCCTGGAGTTCGTCGGGAAAAACGTCGTCAGTGCAGAGCGTGACGGTCGGAGGCAGGTGACCGAGACCGTTCAACACATCGACGAACTCCTTCAGCAGATGGTCGTGCGAGCCGCGCAGCTCGATCGTCAGGCCGGCGGTAAGCTTGGCGAGGAGATCGGCACCGGAGGTAAGTTCGTGGTCGGAGGTGATGCCCGATGCCATGAAGGCGTTGAGATCGGCGCCTTCGAGGCCGCGGGCATGGCCGCAGACGAGCTTGCCGGCGGCGAGGCCGGCATTGACGATGGCCGCCATGCGCGGATCGCCGTCGATGACGCCGCGCATGTTCATCACTTCGGCGATGCCGTCGACGGCGGAGGAGCGCAGCATCTCGGCG